>CAYPVZ010000438.1:0-3454 GCA_964414235.1 uncultured Rhodothermales bacterium
AACGCGGCGGGCCGGAAACTAGCACGCCGGGACCTCCACGCCGGGACGCCTCGGCGACCGCGCGAAGGCGATCGCGGGTGGCCCGGTCGTCCTTGCGCCCCACCATGAGAGCGAGGTGCGTGACGAAGCCCGCGACAGGCTCCGCGCGGAGGTGTCTCCCGGTGCCGCTCCCCGCTGGTGGCGCGCGGCGCCAGCGGGGAGCCGGCCGGGCGGCGAGCGGCGGTAACGCTCCGCTAACGCCCGGGTAACGGGGGCGTTACGGCAGGCGGGTAGCCTCCGGGCTCCCCCTCCCCTCTCCGATGTCCCGTCGCTCGCTCCTCTCGTTCGCGCTGCTGCTGGCGGCGCCGACCGCGCTGGCCCAGTCCCTCCCCGCCGACCGCCTCGACACCTTCGCGACCGGCGTCTTCGGCGAGAGCGCGGCCGAGATCGTGGCCTACGACGCGGCCTCGCAGCGCCTCTTCTTCGTCAACGCCGCGGCGGCGCAGGTCGTCGCGCTCGACGCGTCGGACCCGGCGGAGCTCGCGGAGGCGTTCACGCTCGACGCGACGGCCTACGGCGCCAGCGCCAACAGCGTCGCCGTGGCGAACGGCGTCGTGGCGGTGGCCATCGAGGCCGACCCGAAGACGGACCCGGGCGTGGTCGTCTTCTACGACACGGACGGGGCGTACCTCGGGCAGGTCGCCGTCGGCGCGCTGCCGGACGCGCTCGCGTTCTCGCCCGACGGCACGCGCCTGGTGGTGGTGAACGAGGGCGAGCCGAACGACGCCTACACCATCGACCCCGAGGGCTCGATTTCGGTGGTCGACCTCTCGGGCGGCGTCGCCGGCGCGACGGTGACGACGCTCGGCTTCGAGGCCTTCAACGAGGGCGGGCCGCGCCACGGCGAGATCGCCGACGACCCGTCGATCCGCGTGTTCGGGCCCGGGGCGACGGTGGCGCAGGACTTCGAGCCGGAGTTCGTGGCGATCCGCCCGGACGGGACGATGGCGTACGTCTCGATCCAGGAGAACAACGCGCTGGCGCTGGTGTCGCTGGTCGGGACGCCGTCGATCACGGCCGTCCTCGGGCTGGGGCTGAAGGACCACAGCCTGGAGGGCAACGGCCTCGACGCGAGCGACCGCGACGACGCGATCCACATCACGACGTGGCGCGTGTACGGGATGTACCAGCCGGACGGGCTGGCGGCGGCCGAGATCGGCGGCCAGACGTACGTGTTCGCCGCCAACGAGGGCGACGCGCGCGACTACGACGGGTTTTCGGAGGAGGCGCGCGTGAAGGACCTCGACCTGGACCCGGTCGCGTTCCCGAACGGCCCGTTCCTCCGCGACAACGCCCGCCTCGGGCGGCTCACGGTGACGACGGCGACCGGCGACACGGACGGCGACGGCGACGTCGAGGCGCTCTACGCCTTCGGCGGCCGGTCCTTCTCGATCCACGACGCCGCGGGCGCGCGGATCTGGGACTCGGGCGACGACCTGGAGCGCCAGATCGCCGCGGCGATCGAGGCGGGCGAGCTGCCCGAGGCGGCCTTCAACGCGACAAACGACGAGAACGACACGTTCGACAACCGGAGCGACAACAAGGGGCCGGAGCCGGAGGGCGTCGTGGTGGGCGTGGTGGACGGGGTGCCGTACGCGTTCGTGGGGCTGGAGCGCGTGAGCGCGGTGGCGGTCTACGACGTCTCGGACCCGACGGCGCCGACGTTCGCGCGGCTGCTCGTGAATCGCGACTTCGAGGTGGACGCGCAGCTCGCGGACGACGCGCCGAACCCGGCGGCCGGCGACCTCGGACCGGAGGGCCTCGCCTTCGTCGCGGCGGCGGACGCGCCAGCCGGGCGGGCGCTGCTCGTGACGTCGAACGAGGTGAGCGGGACGGTGACGGTGTGGGCGCTCGGGGCGGGCTCGACGGGGCAGGCGGCGACGCCAGCGGGCGCATCGCTGCTGACGCTGGCGGCGGCGCGGCCGAACCCGGGCCGGGCGCCGGCGGTGGCGTTCACGCTGGCGGAGCCGGCCGAGGTGGAGGTGGTGGTGGTCGACGCGCTGGGCCGGGAGGACGGGCGCGCGGCGCGGGCCTTCGGGGCGGGGCCGGGCGAGCTGGCGGCGCCGGTCGCAGGCGTGGCGCCGGGCGTCTACCACGCCCGCGTCTCGGCGACGGCGGGCGGCACGACGGTGCGCGCGACGTCGCGGTTCACGGTGGTCCGGTAGGTCCCCCCTGCCCCGCTGGCGGCGTCGACCGTGCGGCGGGCGGCGCGTGTCGCCAGCGGGACGGGGTGGGCTCAGGCGGCGGGCTCGTCGTCGGGGGGCGGAGTGCCTCGGCCCCGGCCGCGGTCGACGATGACGCGGGCGACGCGGTAGGCGTCGGCGAAGGCGGGCTGGTCCGGGGCGAGGAAGGCGACGGTGGGGTCGACGGTCCCGTCGGGCAGCTCCTGGACGTCGTGGATGACGGTGGCGAGGGTGGCGGTGCGGCGGGCGCCGATGGCGCCGCGGGGGGCGGCGAGGTCGCGGGCGAAGGCGTCGTCGTCGGCGTCGAGGGCGTCGACGAAGGCGGCGGGGACGCCCTGGCGGGCGGTGAGGCCGTCGAGGTGCTCGCGGGCGAGGGCGACGATGACCTCGGAGTAGCGGGCGAGGTCGGCGTCGCGGAAGTCGTTGAAGGCGGTGCGGGTGACGTGGGCGGCGGCGACGACGTCGGGGCGGCCGGTGGCGCGGCCCCAGGCGACGGTGGCCTGGCCGAGTCGCCAGGCGCCATCGGCGACCTTGTCGCGGAGCTGGCCCTTGGCGGCGGTGGCGCGCTCGGGGGAGCGGCCCTGGGCCTCGGCGGCCTCGCTGAAGGCCTGGATGTAGCCCGCGAGGGCGTCCCGGTGGGTCTGCATGAGGGGGACGGAGGCCCAGGCGTCGGCGTGGTCGTCGAGGACCTGGAGGACGTTCCGGTGCATCTCGTGCCGGTTGATCTGGTCGTCGGTCATCGGAGCAGGGGGTTTGTGGACAGGTGCCGCAGGGGATCTGCGGAGGGACTCCGTGCCTGGGGAGGAAGGTATATCGCGGGGGGTTTCGCTCGACGGGTGGGCGGGGATGCACGCGCAGGGGCGCCGGGAGGCTGGAACCGGCCGGTTTCTTCACACGCCCTTTAAGAATCGAGTCTCGGTCTTCATGGAGCGGGTCTCCGGCCTCAAGAATCGGGTCTCGGCCTTCACGGAACGGGTCTCGGGGTCCTGGAATCGAGGCTCGGCCTTCATGGAGCGGGTCTCGGGCTTCACGGATCGAGGCTCGGCGGCCTGGAATTGAGTCTCGGCGCCCTGGACTTGAGTCTCGGAGGCCAGGAATTGAGTCTCGGAGGCCAGGAATCGAGGCTCGGGGTCGAGGAATCGGGTCTCGGAGGCCGGGGACGGCACCCCCCGCGCGTCTCTCCATCGCTGCGCTCCGGGAGAGACGCGCTGTCCCCCTCGGTTGAGGGGGAC
>CAYPVZ010000439.1:0-3426 GCA_964414235.1 uncultured Rhodothermales bacterium
CCTCGATGCCCTCGGCCACGACCGTCTTGCCCAGCAGGTCGCCAAGCCCGACGACGGTCTCGACCAGCTTGCGGCTCTCGTCGCGCGTGCTCATGGCCGCGACGAACGACCGGTCTACCTTGATGGTGTCGACGGGCAGCGCGTGGAGCGTCGAGAGTGAGGAATAGCCGGTGCCGAAGTCGTCGACGGAGAAGCGGACGCCGCGGCCCTGGAGCCGGTTGAGCTCGGCGGCCACCGCGTCCGTGTCTTCCACGAGAAGGCCCTCGGTGATTTCGAGCGTCAGCCAGTCGGTCTTGGCGCCGCCGTCGAGCGCGGCGTTGACGCCAGCCGTGTAGGTTGCGTCGAGCAGGTCCCGGCCGGTGCAGTTGACGCTGATGGTGGGGGACAGCGGCCCTTGGAACGCCAGTTGCCACGCGGCGGCCTGGCGGCTCGCCTCGCAGAGGACCCACTGGTCGATGGCGGCCACCTGCCCGCTCTGCTCGGCCATGCCGATAAACGAGCCGGGGTAGAGGAGGCCCAGCTCCGGGTGCTCCCATCGGACGAGCGCCTCGAACCCCGCCAGCGCCCCGTCCGAGAGCCGGACGATGGGTTGGTAGGCCAGCCGAAGCTCGCCCCGTTCGATGGCCAGCCGGAGGTCGACTTCGAGCCGGAGGCGGTCCATCGTGGGCGCATAGGCAGCGGCGTTGTAGGTGGCGGCTGTGCCCCCGCCGCGGGCCTTTGCCTCGTACATCGCGAGATCCGCCTCTCGGAGCACCGCGTCGGAGGTGCCGTGGTCCGGCCGGGCGGCGACGACGCCGATGGAAGCGCCCGTCGAGACGGCCTGGCCGCTGATCCAGACGGGCGCGCTCAGCGCGCCCCCGAGCCGGGCGGCGATCCGCTCGGCGTAGCCGCTGTCGGGGAGTTCCGCCAGCAGCACGGCGAACTCGTCGCCGCCCAGGCGGGCCACCGTGTCCTGGTCGCGGACCACGCCCCGCAGCCGCGTCGCCACCTGCTGAAGCAGGTGGTCGCCGGCCGAGTGCCCCAGCGTGTCGTTGACGGCCTTGAACCGGTCGAGGTCGACGAAGAGCACGGCGAAGTCCTTCGCCGTCTCGATGGCCACGTCCAGGTGCGTCGTGAAGAGCGTCCGGTTCGGAAGCCCCGTCAGGGCATCGTAGTGGGCCTGGTGGTACAGGCGCTCCTCCATCGCCAGCCGCTCGGTGACGTCGCGGATCAGGCCGAGGTAGCCGATCGTCTGGCCGTCACGGTCGTGGACGGGCGAGCCGACGGTCTCGCCGGTGAACTCCGTGCCGTCCTTTCGGCGGTACTGGATGGTATAGGGGTCGAAGCGGGCCTCCGCCGTCGCATTGAACCGCTCGCGGCCTGTCTCCTCGAAGGCCTCGGGGGCCGCGTAGAGCATCCGGGTCGGCTCGCCGATCACGTCGGCGGGCTCGAACCCGAAGAGCTGGGTGAAGGCGGGGTTGACCCGGCGGATCCGGCGGTCGGCGTCGGCGAAGACGAAGGCGTCGGGGATTGCGCGCTGGACGAGGGACAGCTCGGCCTCGCGCGCCTGCGCCTGCGCCTCGGCCTCGACGCGCTTCGAGATGTCCTGCGCCGTTTCCAGCAGGCCGCCGACCCAGCGCGCCATCAGGCGGATGAGGTCGCGGTCGGCCTCCGTAAAGGCGGCGGGCCGGGTCGTGGCGGCCGAGAAGTTGACGGTCCCGTAGAGCTCCCCCTTGACGTAGACCGGTGCCCCGATGTAGGCCTCGAGCCCGAAGGCCTCGTAGCACGGGTGTCGCCGGTGCTCCGAAATCGCCATCTCGTCGATGGCCACCACGTCGCCGGCTTCCACCGTGATGGAACAGTAGGTCTGGCCCAGCGCGAACATGTCGCCGCTCGCCATCGCGACGCCCTCCGGCACGGCGCACGCGACGACGTCATAGCGGTCGGCCTCCGGCGTGATCCGGCTCACGATCCCGACGTCGACGCCGAGGAGGTCCCGGAGGCGGTCGAGGACGCTGCCGAGGACTTCGGTGTCGTCGGCCGTGCGGATCGCGAACGCGTCGGCCAGCGCGGCCAGCCGCTTGGCCTGCCCGGCCACTTCGCCCTGGCGGATCTCGCGCTCGAGCAGCGACCCGGCCCACTGGCCGGCCAGCCGGACGAGCTCCCGGTCGGCCTCGGTGAACGCCCGCGCGGCCGGCCGCGTCGACGAAAAGCTGAGCGCGCCGAAAACCTCGCCGTCTACGCGGACCGGGATGCCGACGTACGCCTCAAACCCGACGGCCTCGTAGCACGCATGGCCCCGGTGCTCGCTCTCCGCCATGTGCTCGATGAGGACGATGCCGTCGTGGCGGATCGTCAGGTCGCAGTACGTCTTGCCCAGCGGGAGGGTGGTCCCGGGGGCGAGGCCATCTCCCTCCACGGCGTAGCTGGCGAGGCAGGTGTAGGTGCCGTCTGTGATTCGTGCCAGCAGGCCGCAGTCGAGCTCCAGCATGTCGGCCATGGCGCGGAGCATGGCCTGGGCCTGCTCCTGGAACGTGCCCTGGGTGGCCGTCGCGTCGAGCAGGCGCCGAAGCCGGGCGGCCTCGTTGCGCACCGTCTGCTCGGCCTCCACCTGTGCGCTCAGGTCCTCCGTCAGCATGACCAGCCCGCCGATGGAGCCGTCCGCCTCGTGCCACGGCCGAACCTCGAAGCGGAGCCACTGGGTCCGGCCGTCGGCGCGGACGAACGGCTCCAGTTCGGTCCGCTCGACGTGGCCGTTCAGGCAGCGCCGGTGGACCGCCTTCCAGGCGTCGTCGATCTCGGGGAAGACGTCGTAGTGGCTCTGACCCGTGTAGTCGACGTCGGGGTCGAGGGCGTAGTCCTTGACCCAACGGTCGCTGTAGGCGAGGTACCGCATGTTGCGGTCGAAGAGGGCCTTCGCCGAAGGAGCCTGGGAGACGAAGAGCCGGAGGTGAGTCAGGTCGGTCATTCTGGGGAGAACGAGTGGTGGGGCCTGAGATACGCGGCGGTGAGCACTCTGAGGAGAGGGGCGCGCGTGCGCGGGTATCGGGCCGGAAGCCCTTTCATTAAAGGGACTTGGGTGGCTCAGTCGTTTCCTCATGGTGGCGTCCTTGGGCGTCCTGGTCCCGAGGTCCATGCGGCCGGGCCTTGAGCGCCACGGTGCCGCGTCGCCCGCTTCGAAACGCGGCGGCGGGGGCCGGGCAGGAGGCTTGGTGCATCGGAGCAAGGAGCGGTGCCGTAGCGTCTCGAGTGTCGCTCCGATTCTCGTCTCGTGGACTCCATTCGCGATCCGTTTCGCGCCCTCTCACTCCCCTACGACGCCGACGCCACCGACGTGCGGCGCGCGTTCCGGCGCCTCGCACGCCAGACGCATCCAGACCGCGGCGGCTCGGCGACCGACTTCCACGACGTGCGCGTCGCCTATGGGGCGCTGCTCCGCGACCTGGA
>CAYPVZ010000440.1:0-3421 GCA_964414235.1 uncultured Rhodothermales bacterium
CCCCCGGCGGCGCCTCGACGACCGGCACCTGCACCACCAGATCTCCGCGCTCGTCGACCGCCAGCAGAGGCTCGCCGACCTCGACGTAGAGGCCGGAGGCTTCCAACTCCGCCCGGAGTCGGTCCATGTCGAGCGACGCCGCCGTGGCGGGTACGTCCAGCCCGGACCGGCGTGTGGCGAAGGCCCGAGAGGCGCCTCGCGCGCCCGCCAGCTCGACGCCGACCACAGACGCCGCCGGTCCCTCGTCGATCCGAACCGTCACGTCGACGGTCCGCCCGCCGTCCCCGACCTCCACCTGCGGGACGAGCGTCGCGTCGAGATGGCCGAGGCGGGCCTAGGCCGCGGCCGTGCGCGCCAGGTCGCGGACGAGGTCGGCCCGCCGAAAGCGCGCGCCTTCGCGCGTGCGCCACCCGCCGGTCGGTTCCAGAAGCGCCGCAGCGCCGATGACCTGGACGGAGCGGACGACCGCGGGCGGCCCCCAGGTCGCAATCACCGTGTCCGCCTGAACGGAATCGACGCGGGCGAGGAGATATCCCTCGGCGGCGAGCGTGTCGAGGGCCGCCGAGGCCAAGTTATTATTTGCAATAACGGACAAGGTGGTATCCGTGCCGGGTACCACCCAGCGCGTCTGCGCCGACGCGCTAGCCGACGCCGCCAGCGCCGCGAGCAGGGCCAGCGCTCGTGCTACCTTGCGGCTCGTCGTCCTCGGGTTCCGTGATCGCATTGCGCCTCGCCCTCCTGGTCTGTGCCGCCGGCCTCGTCGCCGCCGCTCCCGCGCAACGGGCAGCCCCGGCGCGGGCGTCTTCGGAGTCCCAAGCTAGCGCCATGGCCGACACGCTCCGCTACGAGGTCCGGGCGGGTACGACGCTGATCGTCGGGCTCCCGCCCCGCGTGGGCAGTGCGGAGGCCACCTACGAGGTCGTCGAGGCCCCTGCCCTCTCCTGGCTCGTCGACCGCTCGTTCATGTGGCGGACGCTCGCCGAGGAGCGCGGCCCGCATACCGTCCGCCTCCAGCGCCGCGTCCGCGAGGGCGAACCAGAAGAGGTCGTCCTGCTCGTCGAGATCACGCCGTAAGGGATGGCACGCGCGAGCCGTCGGCTCCGACAGGCGCTCCTGGACCGCGTCACGGATGCAGACCGTGCGGCCTTCCGCACGGCGCTGCCCGCCTGGTTCGACGACGCGCGGCGACCGATGCCGTGGCGTGAGCCCGGCCCGGACGGGAAGCGCGATCCGTACGCCGTGTGGCTCTCGGAGGTCATGCTCCAGCAGACCCGCGTCGAGACGGCCGCGCCGTACTTCCGCCGGTTCATCGAGCGCTTCCCCACCGTTCGCGCCCTCGCCGAGGCGCCCATCGACGACGTGCTGAAGCTGTGGGAAGGGCTCGGCTACTACAGCCGCGCGCGCAACCTCCACCGCGCAGCGGGTCAGGTCGTCGCCGACCACGACGGCGCGATCCCATCCGACCCCGACGCCTTCCGGGCGCTGCCCGGCGTCGGTCCGTACACGGCCGCCGCGGTGCTCTCGCTCGCCTTCGACGCCCCGCTGGCGGTCCTCGACGGCAACGTCATCCGCGTGCTCGCCCGCGTCTTCGCCGTCGCCGACGACGCCCGATCGACGACGACCCGCGCCGCGCTCCAGGCCCTCGCCGACGACCTGCTCGACCACCGCCAGCCGGGCCGCTGGAACGAGAGCGTGATGGAGCTGGGCGCGGTGATCTGCACGCCTCGCTCGCCCGCGTGCCCGCGCTGTCCGCTCCGGTCGGTCTGCCGGGCCTTCGCCGAGGGCGATCCGGACGCGTACCCTGTCGTCTCCAAGCGCGCCCCCGTCCCGCACCACACCATCGCCGTCGGGCTGGTCGTCGACGAGGGCGGGCGGGTGTTCATCCAGCGGCGCCCCGAGGACGCCATGCTGGGCGGCCTGTGGGAATTCCCCGGCGGCAAGGTGGAGCCCGGCGAGACCCCGGCCGAGGCGTGCGCCCGCGAGATCGCTGAAGAGGTCGGGATTACGGTCGAGGTCGGGCGCGAGATCGCGCGGGTGGATCACGCCTACTCGCACTTCCGCATCACGATGCACGCGTTCTACTGCCGCCTCGCCACCGGCGAGCCCACGCCGGCGAACGACGAGCCGTGGGCCTGGGTGTCCGTCGACGCGCTCGACGACTACGCCTTCCCACGCGCCAACCGGCGCGTCATCGAGGCGCTCCAGGGCGAGTCGCGCGCGCCGTCGCTCTTCTGAGCCGCATCCGCCAGCGCTCCGGCGCGTAGGTTGTCTTCTCCCTCCCCCTGCTGCGGTGGACGCCCTCGCCGAGTTTTTCCCTCTCCTCCTCGTCGTCCTCTACTACCTGGTGTCGGGGCGCCGGAAGGCCGCCCAGCGGAAGCAGCAGGCCACGCGAGCGAGCGCCCCACAGGAGTCCCTGATTACGGAGGAGCCCCCCCGAGCGCCGACTCCGTTCCAGTCGTTCCTGACGCAGCTCGAAGAGGCGATGGCGGAGGCCAATGGGACGGCGAAGCCTGTGCCCATGGAGACGGCCCCTACGCCGCCTCCCCCGCCCCGACCTACGCCGTCCAAGCCGCGCCTCCGCGCCGAGCCGGAGTTCCACGCGATCTCGGGGTCGTTCGATTCCCCCGCCCCCATCGACCACAACCGGCACGGGTTCGGGGAGGAGAACCCGCTCTCGGAGGAGAGCTTCGAGCGCCGGACGACGGCACCGGCACCCGCCAAGCGGCGCAGCTACGACCCCCACGGCCTCGCCCGCCCGGCATCCTCGTCCGTGCTCCCGGCGGGCTGGCGGGATCGGCTCCACGACGCGCAGACGGCGCGGGACGCCTTCGTGCTCCAGACCCTGTTCGGCCCCCGAGGCGGACGACGCGCTGAGCGCCGCTAGACGTCGACTCGATCCGTTCGGGGGCGCATCACCGACGCCGCGATGGCCCCGACGAGGCCGCCCACGACGGCGACGATGAGAACCAGCAGGACGCCGCCCCACGGCCCCTGCACGAACGCCGACGCCTGGACCGCCTGATCGAGCTGGTCGCCGGTCAGCCCCTGCCCTTCGAGCTGCTGGCGGACGGCCTCCAGACGCTCGGCACTGCTCGCCGCGCTGACCGGCCCGCTCAGGGCCAGGTTGATGCCGAGCACCACGGCTCCGCCCAGACCGGTCGCCAGCGCGCCGAGGCCGGCGCCCGGTCCAGCGAGCACCGGCGCCCCCGACCGACGCGCCGCATGCGCGACGGCGACGACGGCACCGGCCGTGACGGCGAGGCAGCACATCCCCGCCCCCCCCGCCATCCCGAGCCCACCGCCGAGAAGACGCGCGGCCAGCAAGACGACGACCGTCGTGGCGGCACCGAACAGGACGGACGAGGTTCTAGAAGACATGAGGCTGTGGGCGAGGGGTGGAGACGCGAGGCACGAGGAGGTT
>CAYPVZ010000441.1:0-3416 GCA_964414235.1 uncultured Rhodothermales bacterium
GGAGCGCGCCGCCAGCGCGCCGGTCGCGCGGACGTTCTTCGTCGGCGAGACGAGCACGCTGCCGGTGATCTCGCTCGTGACGGACCCGGCCGGCTTCTTCAGCGACACGACGGGCATCTACGTCGAGGGCACGAATGGCATCACCGGACGCTGCCGCGACGTCCCGGTCAACTGGAACCAGGACTGGGAGCGCGAGACCCAGTTCACCTTCTTCGAGCCCGACGGCGCGGGCGGCTGCAGCCGGATCTACCCGCAGAAGTCCCTCGAGCTGCACGCCCGCAGCCAGTACGGCGCTTCCGACTTCGCCTACCGCTTCTTCGACGATGTCGACATCGACTCGTTCGACGATCTCGTGCTGCGGAGCTCGGCGCAGGACTGGTGGCGCACCATGTTCCGCGACGGCATGATCCAGACGCTCGTGGCGGACATGGACGTCGACCGCCAGGCGTACCGGCCGACCATCGTCTTCCTGAACGGCGCCTACTGGGGCATCCACAACCTCCGCGAGAAGCTGAACGCGGACTGGGTCGCCGGCCACACCGGCATCGACGACGACGAGGTCGAGATCCTCGACGCCCAGAAGGTGTCCACGCGCGGGCTCTCGGAGCACTACGACGGCCTCCTGAGGCTCCTCGACACGGGCGACATGAACGACCCGGCGACGTTCGCCGAGGTCGAGGCGCGGATGGACGTCGACGAGTACCTGAACTACCTCATCGCCGAGATCTATAGCGCCAATGCCGACTGGCCGGGCAACAACCTCAAGCTGTGGCGCCCGACCACGCCCGACGGCCGCTGGCGATGGATGCTCTACGACCTCGACTTCGGCTTCGGCGGCAATGCCGAAGGACAGGCCACGAGCAACACGCTCGCGCTGGCGACGGCGACGAACGGGCCGGACTGGCCGAACCCGCCATGGTCCACCTACCTCTTCCGCAAGCTGCTGGAGAACGACGGCTTCCGGCACACCTTCATCCAGCGACTGGCAGCACACATGAGCACGACGTTCGAGCCCGTCCACGTCGTCGCTGTGATCGACAGCCTGCAGGCCAACATCGCGGACGAAATCCCGCGCCACAAGGCCCGCTGGCCGCAGTCGATCTCGTTCGGGTCGAGTTGGAACGCGCTCGTCGACGTGATGCGGTCGTTCGCACGCGCCCGCCCGGCTCAAATGCGGAGCCACGTCTACGGCGCCTTCGAGGAGGTCTCGAGCTCGGCGGGGCTCCACGTCACCACAGAGGTCGGCGGCCAGGTCGTCGCCGAGGGCGTGCCGCTTCCACCCTCCCGGGACGGCGCCCCGTTCGACGCCGTCTTCTTCCGCGACGTACCCGTCCGCCTCGTCGCCGTCCCCGACAGCGGCTACCACTTCACCGGCTGGTCCGGCCTCGTGGACGCCGCCAGCGACTCAGTGGCGGCCGTCATCACCAGCGGCACGTCGGCCTCGATCACCGCCCACTTCGCGCTGGGTACGAACGTCGAGCAGGAGACGGCGGCGCCGGCCTTCCTGAGCGTGCCCTATCCCAACCCGACGACCGGCACCTCGACCGCCGAGGTCGCGCTTGCCCGGCCGGGCCCGCTCTCGGTCCGCCTGCTGGACATGCTCGGCCGCGAGGTCGCAACGCTGGCAGATGGCGAGGCGACGGCCGGAACGCACCGACTTACGGTCGACGGGCACGCGCTTCCGAGCGGCGTCTACACGGTCGTGATGGAAGCCGGCACGGTTCGGATGACGCGGCGGGTGGTCGTGGTGCGGTAGGTACGGACGACGACATCCGCCAGCGGGTCAGGCGGCGGGGAGCGCGATGACGAACGTGCTCCCCGCTCCGTCCGTGCTCTCCACGTCGAGCGCCCCGCGGTGGCCCTGGACGACGATGTCGTGGCTCAGCGAGAGGCCGAGGCCCGTGCCCTGCCCCGTCGGCTTGGTGGTAAAAAACGGCTCGAAGAGCCGCTGGCGGACGGTCTCGCTCATGCCGCTCCCATTGTCCTGCACCCGGATCGCGACGCGCCCATCGGCCCGGGAGGTCGAGACGGTAACCGCAGGGGCGTAGCCCTCGGACGTCTCGTCGGCCCGCTGGCGGACGGCGTCGAAGGCGTTGTCGAGCAGGTTGACGAGGACCCGGCCGATCTCCTGCGGGACGACCTCCGCGGTGCCGACGTCCCCGGCGAGCTCCTGGACGAACCCCACCTCGACGTCCGGACGCCGCGCGCGCTGGGCGTGGACGGCATGGCCCGCGTACTCGGCCACGAGACCGTTGATGTCGACCGCGCGACGCTCGCCCGAGCTGTTCCGGGCATGCGCCATCATAGACCGGACGATGGCGTCGGCCCGGCGGCCGTGCCCCTCGATCTTCTCGGCGTTCGTCGCGAGGTCGGCGAGGAGGGCCTCGCGCTCGTCGGGGTCTGTCTCCTCGGCCAGCTCGGCGAGCAGCTCGCGTGAGAGGCTGGCGAAGTTGGTCACGAAGTTGAGCGGGTTCTTGATCTCGTGGGCGATGCCAGCCGTCATCCGTCCGAGGCCGGCCAGCTTCTCGCTCTGCACGAGCCGGTCCTGGGTCGCCCGGAGGTCGTCGAGCGCCGCCGCCAGTTCGGCCGTCCGGCGGGCGACCTCCTCTTCCAGCTGGCGGGTCCGCGCCGTGAGCACGTCGTCCATCGTATCCCCCTCCTTCTGGATCGCGTCGGGAATCGAGAAATGGAAGTGAGCCAACCTCCACCGCCCCTCTTCCTTCGTGAGCGCGAACGTGAAGCGCGGCGCCTCGACGACGCTCTCGTTGCCCATATCGACGGTGACGGCGATCTCGCCGACGGCGACGGCCGCGGTTTCGTCAAGCACGTGGACCGTCATCCACGGCACGTCGAGCGTGAACGGGAACGACATGCCAGCGTGCTCACGCTCGACCATCGCGCGCAGGTCGTCGCGGTCGGCGTAGTAGTCGCCGGGGCCAGTCCCGTAGCCGGTGAAGCTGGGCCGGACCGCGCCCAGGAACCGCTCGATGGCCTCGGGCGACGAGTCGACCCAGTCGTGGAGGAGGGCGAGGACAGCCGCGCGGACCTCCGCCTCGTCGGGGCTCGTCGGGGATTCCATGCAGATCGGGGTACTGGAGCCCCCCAACCTAGCGCACCGGCCTCGTTCGCTACCAGCCGATCCGGCCGCCGTCCTCTTCGAGCGGCGGCGGCTCGACCGGCACCTCTTCGAGCGGTTCGACCTCCATGTCGTCAGTGTCGCTGAGCCTCTCGTCGGTGAACGGGCCGACGTCGCGGTCGTCGTCACGGCCGAGCAGGTCGTTCATGCCCTCCTCGAAGCGTCGCGCGATCTCATCGCGGGCCCGGCCCATCGCATCCTCCTGCGCGTCGCGGACGCGGTCCGCCCAGTCGTCCTGCCAACCGCCGCGGTCGAGATCGCGGGCGGCCCGCTGCAGCAC
>CAYPVZ010000442.1:0-3395 GCA_964414235.1 uncultured Rhodothermales bacterium
GGCTTGAGCGTCGTGCTCGACGAGACGTTGACGACGACGCCGGACCCGCGCTCGCGGAGACGGGGGAGGAACGCTTGGGTCACGGCGACGAGCCCGAACACGTTCGTCTCGAACACGTCGCGGACCGTCTCCATCGGCGTCCCCTCGACGACGCTCAGGAGGCCGACGCCGGCGTTGTTGACGAGCGCGTCGACGGGCCCGGCGGCCTCGACGGCGGCCCGGACGCTCTCGGGGGCGGCGACGTCGAGCGGGAGCACGCGGACGTCGTCGGACGGAGAGAACAGGGCCTCGTCCGGCGTCCGCATGGTGGCGACGACGGACCAACCGCGGTCGAGGAAGAGGCGGGCGGTCGCGAGGCCGAAGCCGGACGAGCACCCGGTGATCAGGATGGTGGGCATGGAGGAGGAGGGTTACGTGGGCAGAATGGGCGTACAGGGGGGCTCCCGAGGGCGGGAGGCGGGTTCAGGGGGCGAGGAACTCGCTCCGGTACTTCAGCGCGAGCTCGGCCGCTCGCCGCCTCATCAACTGCTGCTGGTCGTCGCTGAGGACGGGCGCCGGGAGGTCCGGCCCGTCGACGCGGATGGCCACATCGAGGAAGAACTGCTCCTGCCCGGCCGGCGAGCACGTGCAGAGGAGGCGGGCTGGCTCGTCGGACGCGTTCCGGAACACGTGGGCGGCGTTGGCCGGGACGTGGGCGAGCGCACCGGCCCCGACCGTGGTCGTCTCGCCCCGAACGGTCACCTCGATCTCGCCCTCGAGCACGGCGAACGTCTCCTCGAAGTCGTGGCGGTGCGGGGGCGGCCCGGCCCCGGGCGGGACGCGCATCTCGATGACGCAGTACCGGCCGGCCGTGTCCTCGCCCGAGAGGAGGACGGTGTACACGCCGCCGCCGACGGCGAGGTGGGGGAGGTCGTCTTCGTCGGGGGACACGACGACGGGCGCACGCTCGCCGTCGTCGGGCGGCAGCGGGGGGTAGTCGGAGATCGGCATAGCAGGAAGGAGGTGTCGTGCTGATCGACTCCAAAGCGGAATGATTCGTCCGGTTCCGGTATCGTGCTTGTTCTCCTGAGGGTACGAAGGACGCAAAGCAGGAGCGCGGGTGGAGGCGGCCCGCGCGCGGGCTCTCCTCGGCGGTCCGTATCGCGGAGGGCCCCCTTATGGGCAGCGGGGGCCGACATCGGTACGTTCCCCCCACCATGACGGACACGTCCCGAACCCCTCCCATCCGTAGCGACGCGGTCTCCAACCGCGAGGAGATCCTCCGGACCGCCGCCCTCGTCGTCAACCGCCAGGGCCCGCACGTCCCGATGGCCCGGTTCGCCGAAGCGGCCGGCGTGGGGGTCGGGACGCTCTACCGGCACTTCCCGTCCCGGGAAGACTTGGTCGGGGCGCTCCAACTCCGCTCGTTCGAGTACGTCCGCGATGCCGCCCGCGACGCCGCAGGGCTCGACGCGTCCGCCCCCGAGGCCGTCCAGGCATTCCTCCACGCGGTGATCAGGCAGCGGGACTCCCTCGTGATGCCGCTCAAAGACGGCCTCCCCCTCTCGGACCCCGCCCTCCCGGTGCTCCAGGCGGAGATCCGGTCCTCGCTCCGTGCGGTCATCGACCGGGGCCAGGTGAGCGGCACAGTCCGAGAGGACGCCGCCGTCGGCGACGTCATCGTCTTCGGTGCCATGCTCTCGCAGCAGCTCCCCTACATCGGCGATTGGGAGGCCACCGCGCAGCGTCTGGTGGCCCTGTTCGTCCGCGGGATCTCGTGCGAGGGCGCCCCGGCCGGGGACTCCGCAACCGCCGATTGAGCCTCGCCCACGTACGGAGGGGTGGGAAGCCCGGAGGGGGTAGGGGCAAGGCGAAGGACGGTAGGTCGACTCAGTCGATACAGTCAAACGGAACAATTCGTCCGCTTGTTAATCGGAGGGTCCCCTTCGCCGCGCCCTGCCCGATGCCCTCATCCCCTATCGACGCCCTCTGGAGCCCCGTGACCGCCGGGGCACTCCGCCTTCGGAACCGGATCGCGATGTCGCCGATGACCCGTGACCGATCGGCACCCGACGGCTCGCCCGTCCCGCTCAACGCCGAGTACTACGGCCAGCGCGCGACGGTCGGCCTCGTCATCACCGAGGGCACCCAGCCCAACGACGACGGCCAGGGGTACCTCCTCACGCCCGGCGTCTACACCGACGCCCACGTCGCCGGCTGGCGCCGCGTCGCCGACGCCGTCCACGAGGCGGGCGCCCCGCTCGTCGTCCAGCTCATGCACGCCGGCCGCGTCTCGCACCCCGGCAACACGCCGCACGGGCGCCAGCCCGTCGCGCCGTCGGCCGTCGCGCCGCCCAACACGAAGATGTTCACGATCGAGGGGATGAAGGACATCCCGGAGCCCCGCGCGCTGTCGACCGGGGAGGTCGAGCAGACGGTCCAGGACTTCGCCCACGCCGCATCGCGCGCCGTCGAGGCCGGGGCCGACGGCGTCGAGGTCCACGGGGCCAACGGGTACCTCGTCCAGCAATTTCTCGCCTCGAACGCGAACCTCCGGACGGACCGCTACGGCGGTTCGGTCGAGAACCGGATCCGGTTCGCCGTCGAGGTCTGCCGGGCCTGCGCCGACGCCGTCGGGGCCGACCGGGTCGGGATACGGATCTCGCCGGGGAACCCGAACAACGGGATCGTCGAGGACGACGTCGAGCCGCTCTACACCGCGCTCGTGGGCGCCCTCGCCCCGCTCGGACTGGCCTACCTCCACCCGATCTACAACGCGGGGTACGACGGCCTTTTCCGCCAGATGCGCGAGGCGTGGCCGGGCGCCTACGTCCTCAACCGGCCCGGCGCGAGCGCCGAGGACCGGGCGGCCGACGTCGAGAGCGGGCTAGCCGACGTGGTGTCGCTGGCCCAGATGACGCTCGCGAACCCCGACCTCGTCGACCGTCTCAAGCGGGGCGCCCCGCTCAACGAGCCGGACCCGTCGACGTACTACGGCGGCGACGCGCGCGGCTACACCGACTACCCGACGCTCCCCGAGACGCGCCGGGGCGAGGTGGCCGAGGTGCCCGACTTCGAGTCCCGCCAAGCCGACATCGACGGCGACTAACGGCCTCGCCCTTCCGACCCCCTCCCCATGTCCAACGCTCACCCCTCCCGCTCCGTCCTCGTCCTTGGCGCGGCCGGCAAGACGGGCCGCCTCGTCGTCGAACGGGCGCTGGCCGCCGGTCACGCTGTGACCGCGTTCGTCCGCGACCCGCAGCGGTACCGCCCACCCGAGGGCGTCCGCGGGGTCAGCGGCGACGCGACGGACCCCGCCGCCGGGTCCCGGGCGGTGGCCGGACCAGACGCCGTGGTAGACCCGATCGGCGGCACGACGCCGTGGCGGCGCACGACCCTCGAGCAGCGCGTGGCCC
>CAYPVZ010000443.1:0-3378 GCA_964414235.1 uncultured Rhodothermales bacterium
GGGAAGCTTAGAGGAGCACGGGCGCCTCGACGCGGACCGCGCGGACGGCTGCCTGGGCCCGCCGCAGCGCGTCGGCGTCGAGCACGGGCGCGACCTGCGCCTCGTCCATGAGCCCGCCGAAGCCCTGGAACCGCGTCAGCATCTCGACCTCCTCGGCCTCGGACGGGTAGCCGACGACGATCTTGAACAGGAACCGGTCGAGCTGGGCCTCGGGCAGGCGGTACGTCCCCTCGTGCTCGATGGGGTTCTGCGTGGCGACCACCAGGAAGGGCTCGGGCAGCGGATGCGTCACGCCGTCGACGGTCGCCTGGCGCTCCTCCATCGTCTCGAACAGCGCGGCCTGCGTCTTGGCCGGCGCGCGGTTGATCTCGTCGATGAGGACGATCTGGGCGAAGATGGGGCCCGGGTGGAACTCGAAGGCGTGGTCGGCCGGCGAGAACACGCTCGTGCCGACGACGTCGGCCGGCATGAGGTCGGGCGTGAACTGGACGCGGGCGTAGTCGAGGCCGGTGGCGCGGGCGAGGAGCCGGGCCGTGAGCGTCTTGGCGACGCCGGGGACGCCCTCGATCAGCGCGTGGCCGCCGGCCAGCAGGCACGCCAGCAGCTCGTCGACGAGCCCGTGCTGGCCGACGACCAGCTTGCCGATCTCGGCGCGCAGCGCGTCCACGGCCTCGGCGACGGGCGCGAGGTCCGCGCTCGGCGCGAAGGGGTCGGGAGCCTGCTCTCGGGAGTCGTCGGTCAACTCCAGGGGGTCATCCGCCTGCTCTCGGGAGTCATCAGCCAACTCTAGGCGGTCATCTGCCTGCTCTAAGGGGTCATCTGCCAACTCCAGGGGGTCATGAGCCTGCTCCAGGGAGTCGGGAGCCAACTCTGAGCGGTCATGAGCCTGCTCCGAGGGGTCATGAGCCTGCTCCGAGGGGTCATGAGCCTGCTCCGGGGCGTGGGGAGCGCCGCCGGGGGGCGGCGGGGTGTCGTCGGGGCGCGGCGAGTCCATGGATCAGACGGTGTGTCGGAAGAAGCGGGTGAGGCGGGCGTCGAGGCGGACGAGCGTGTCGGGGTCGGGCCGGCGCTCGCGGCGGACGCGGGCGAGCGTGGCGAAGAGCGCGAGGGCCTCGTCCTCGGGGACGCCGGCGCGGGCGGCCGCGAGGCGGGCCGTCTCGGGCGAGAGGTCGGGCTCGGCGAGGCGGAGCTCGGTCCGCATCCGGTCGAGCGCGACACGGGCCATGCGCCCGGCGAGGCGGCCCTCGTCGCGGTGGCCGAAGTGGAGGCGGCCGAGGACGCGGGCGAACTCGCGCTGGGCGTTCGGCGGCGGGGCCACGACGGGGACCGCGCGCTGCCAGCGCCGGCCGCGGAAGGCGACGAAGAGGAGCCCGGCGAGCACGAGCAGCAGGTAGGCCCAGCGGAGGGCCGGGGTGCGGAGCACGTAGCGGAGGGGCGTCTGCGCGAGGTCCTGGTAGGGCTTGTGGACGTCGTCCCAGAGGATGGGCTGGGCGGGGAGCGCCGCCAGCACGGCGCCGACGTAGTCCGCGGCGTCGCCGTCGCCGGTGAGGGCGGCGTTGGTAAAGGCGAGCGGGGTCGTGGAGAGGACGACCTCCCCCCGGCCCTGGCGGATGCGGACGAGCGTGACGGCGGAGTCGGCCTCGATGTAGGGATGCGGCGAGACGCCGAGGACCTCGGTGCGCTCGGGGTCGAGCCCGAACAGCTCCGCGGTGAGGACGGGCACGGGGAAGGCGTAGGCCCCCTCGACGCCGGGCGCGACGAGGTCGAGCGTGTCGGCGGCGAGCGTGGCCCGGCCGCTGAAGAACGCGCCGTCGTCGATGGCGTCCGAGTAGACGCCGCTGAGTTCGGGGTCGGTGGAGTCGGGCAGGCCGAGTGGGCGCGTGAACGGCCCGTCGATCTCGTGGGCGATCACGACGACGGTGTTGCCGCGCTCGACGAACCGGAGCAGGCGCGCGGGCGCGGCCCCCGCCCGGGGGAACCAAAGGGCGAGGGAGAGGGTGGTCCGGCCGGTGAGCGTCGAGTCCGCCAGTCGCTCGAAGGCGGGGATGCCGACGGTCTCGACGGGCTGGCCGGTCCAGTCGGGCAGCGAGGCGTAGAAGACCTCGGCATCGAAGGGCGCCTCGCCCTCGCGTTCGAGGCGGACGCGGAGGTCGAGCGGTCGGGGCCGGGCGGCCTCGACGGCGATGAGGGCCGCGATGAGAACGCCCACGGCGAGGAGGTACCAGCGGACGCTCACGGCCGTCCCTCGGGCGCGGCCCGGTCGAAGAGCGGGGCAACCTCGGCGTAGAGCGCCGCCGAGACGGGCCGCTCGCCGTACCACACGGCGTCGAAGACGCGGGTGGCGGCGCGGAACGGAGCCGCCAGCTCGCGGCGGGCCGCGCCGACCTCGGCGGCGTACTGGCGGTTCGTCTTGTCGCGGCGCCACGCGACGACGCCGGCCGCGTCGAGGGCCTGGAGGGTCTGGAGGTAGCGCACGCGGACGGCCTCGCGGTGGTCGCCGGCGGCCAGCGCCTGGCGCAGCCGCGGCCCGAGGTCGACCTCGGCGATGTCCTCGACGTCGAGCAGCGGCGCGCCGCCGACGGGGGCGTCCTTGCGGGCCCAGAGGCCGGTGCCGCCGACGCGGAGCAGCCGCGTCACGGCCCACCCGAGCGCGAGCACCGCCAGCAGGACGTAGATCGTCTCCCGGAAGCCGGCGGACGTGTTGTCGGCGACGGGGCTCCACAGCCGCCGGAGCCAGGCGAAGAACCGTTCGAGGAGCGAGGGGCCTCGGGCTTCGGGGCGGTCGTACTGGAAGTCGGGGTCGGCGCGGTAGGCGTCGAGGACGGGCGGCGGCGCGGACGGGTGGAGCGTGTCGGCGAGGACCGGCAGGGGCACGGGCAGCGGCGCGTCGTCCGGGCGCTCCTCCACGCCCCCGTCCGTAACGGGGCCCGGGGGCGCAGGTGCGGGTGGAGGCGGCGGGCCCTGGGCGCCGAGCGACAGCAGGAGCACGGCGCCCAGGGCGAGGCCCCGGCGCACCCGCGCACCTCCAGCGGAGCGCCCGTCCGTCATGCGTCGCCGAACCCGCCGCCGCGGAAGCCCCCCGACGAGGTGGACGACGTATCGTCCCGGTCGTCGCGCGGCGGGTCGTCCCGGTCCGGCTCGGCGGGGGGCACGTCGGCGGCGTCCTCGTCCGGCTCCGGGGCGAGCGGCCACGGCACGCGCGTGCCGCCCGGCGCCCGGTCGAGGGCGGCGTCCTCCCGCGTGTCGAGGTCTTCGTAGAGCGTCGTCCCCTCCAGTTCCTCCGTGAGCCGGCCATGGACGAAGTAGCCGGTCAGCAGCGGGATCGTGTCAAACAGGGCGCTGAGCACGACGACCGGCTCGAACACCAAGCCGACCACC
>CAYPVZ010000444.1:0-3341 GCA_964414235.1 uncultured Rhodothermales bacterium
CGCCAGCCCGGCCTCTTCGAGCCGCGACGGCGCCCGCCCGCCGTACCGAAGGCCAGCCGTGAGCGGGCCGAGCGCCAGCCGCGCGGAGGCCGACGGCCACCTCTCCTCCCCCACGCTGTGAGCGCCGGCGCCCAGCGTCACCTGCGCCGGGCCGCGCGCGAGCGAGTCGGCCGCCGAGACATGGAGGCCGAGACGTCCGGGCGTGCTGGCGAGCATCCCGCCGTCCGGCCCCAGCGCTCCGTCCGCAGCGACGTCGAGGCGAAGCGTGAGGGCGTTCGCGCCGAGACGCGCCGGCTGCTCGACGAACGCCGCGACCTGCTGGCCGTGCACGCGGACCGTGTCGCCCGAAAGCGCATAGACCCGCCGCTCCAGCGTCAGCGACGCCCCGACCTCCGTCGGCGCCGCTGGAACGAGACCGAGCCGGGCCCGCGTCCACGCGTCCGCCCAGATCGTCCGCCGCGTCGCGCTCGGGTCGAGGACCGTCGCCGTCGAGAGGCTGAAGAGCGCCGTTTCGGGCTGGCCGGATGCTGCCACTAGGCCGCGCCGCGCGCCCTCCGTCTGGTCCGCGTAGCGCACGCCGACCTCGGCCGCCAGCCCGGGGCGCGTGAGCAAGAGCCGGCCGAGCACGTCCGTGTGGCGGAGGTTGGCGCCCGCCAGCGGGCTGTCCGACGCCCGGGTGGCGGCGTGGAAGGTGGCCGTGAGGCGGGCGTCGTCGCTGCCGCCGCGGAGGAAGGCCGGCGGGCGGCGCGTCTGGGCGGTCGGCCCCGAGACGTGGCGGAGGCCGCTCTGGCCGCCGAGGTAGCGCATCTCGGTGACGGGCACCGCCAGCCGGAAGCTCCGCAGGCCGGCGCCCAGCGCCGTGGCCCGGCCGAGCCCACCGTCGCGCTGGCGGAGCGGGCCGACGGCGGCGAGCGGCAGCAGATCCAGCCTCGGCGCGTCCGTGACGAGGTCGGTGAGCGGCCGGTCGTCGAGCGTGAGCGCGGGCGCGTCCGGGCTGAGTCCGTCCAGCGACACGCCGGCCGTGCGTCCGGGAGCGCCGAGGGCGTAGGCGAACGCCGCCGGGGTGTCGCCGAGCGGAGCCGCCGCCAGCAGCAGAGCCGCGTCCAGGCTGGCGGTGACGGCCGGAACCGGCGTGACCGGTCGCCCCTCAGCCGGACCGAACGGCGCCAGCGACAGCCGACGACTGCCCGTCTCGCGAGGCACCGCCAGCGTGTCGAGGCGCGGCGCCAGCGAGTCGGCGGGGGTGGCGAGGACGGACGCCGTCGAGTCGGGCGTCTGGGCCGCGAGCGGCGCGGCGAGCACCAGCGCGACGAGGACTGGCCGCGCGAGGCGCACGGCTACCCCTCCACCGGGAACAGCCCGAACAGCCGGCTCTCGATCCGGCTCAGGATCTCGTAGCGGTCCTCCGGCTGGCTCACGAAGTCCAGGTTGTCCGTCTCGACGACCATCTTCGGATACGGGTACCGGTCGATCCAGTCCTCGTAGAGCTCGTTGAGCCGCTCCAGGTAGTCCAGCCGGATCGACGACTCGAACTCGCGCCCGCGGGCCTGAATGTGGCTGACCAGCGTCGGCACGCTGGCCCGGAGGTAGATCAGCAGGTGCGGCGGCTGGAGGTAGCCCGTCATGATCGAGAACAGCTCGACGTAGTTGTCGTAGTCTCGGTCGTCCATCAGCCCCATGTCGTGGAGGTTGCGGGCGAAGATCTCGACGTCCTCGTAGATCGACCGGTCCTGGACGACCGAGCCCGGCACGGCCTCGATCTCCTTCTGGTGCTTGAACCGGCTGGACAGGAAGAAGACCTGGAGGTTGAAGCTCCACCGGCGCATGTCGCCGTAGAAGTCGGCGAGGTACGGGTTGTCGTCGACCGACTCGAAGAACGGCGCCCAGCCGAACGTGTCGGCGAGGATCTGGGTGAGCGTGCTCTTGCCCGCCCCGATGTTGCCGGCGACGGCGATGTAGAGCGGGCGCTTGGGGGCGGCGTCGGTGCCGAGGTCGAGGTCGGTCTGCATGGCGGGTCGCGGGGCCCGACAAGGTACCGCCAGCCCGCTGGCGACCGCCGTCGCCAGCACGTCGGTCCCGAGCCGCCACGCCAGACTCCGACGTGCTCGCACCTAGGGATTTGTCTGACATGAACGGCCAAACCGAATCCTATAGCGATCACTGCAGACAACCATCCGATCCGTTTCGCCGGAGAATTGCACGATGGCGATTCTCGCCCTACACTGAGGCCCGACGTGAAGAGACGTTGAACGCCTCCCCCTCCCACCACCTCCCTACGACCGCCAGCCTCGGTCTGGTTCTCGCCGCCCTCCTCGCCCTCCCCGCCTGCCGGACCGCCGAGCGGCCGCTGTCGGACGACGAGATCGCCGCTCTCCCCGGGAGCCTCGTCTTCACGTCCGAGCGCGACGGAACGCGGGGCGCCTACCGGATGGCGTTCGGCGCGGAGACCGTTCGGATCAGCGGGCCCGAGGACGAGGTCGCGCTGGCGGTCTCGCCCGACGGGCAGGCCGTCGTCGTGGGGCGCACGGTCGAGGCCGAGCGGGGACCGTCGGAGCAGCTGGTGCTGCGCGAGGGCGACTCCGTACGCGTCATCACGCCGGCCTCCGGGCGTGCGCGGAACCCGGCGTGGAGCCCCGATGGCCGCTGGTTCGCCTTCGAGGCCGACCTCGACGCCTTCAGCGACATCTACCGCGCCGACCGCGCGACGGGCGCGGTGACGCGCCTCACGGCCGAGATCGCCGGCAACTACGAGCCCGCCGTCTCGCCCGACGGCGCCCAGATCATCTTCGTCTCCAGCCGCGACCACCAGGCCGAGGTCTACCGGATGGCCCCCGACGGCGCCGACCCCACCCGCCTGCCGGCGTCCCCGCGCGACGAGTGGGCGCCGCGCTGGTCGCCCGACGGCTCTCGCGTCACCACGCTCAGCACCGAGCGCGGGCGCGACGAGCTGTTCGTGATGAATCCCGACGGCACGGCCCGCCGCCGCCTCAACGCGACGCGCGAGGACGGCGGCACGGCCGAGGTCCTCGAAGGCGAACCCGCATGGTCGCCCGATGGACGCGCTCTCGCCTACCTCACGCGCGCCCGCAGCGGTGCCACCCAGATCTGGACGGTCGACGTCGCCAGCGGCGCGCACCGCCCCCTCACCGGCCCGGACGACGCGAGCTACGGACCCACCTTCAGCCCCGACGGGCGGTGGATCGCGTTCGTCTCCGAGCGCGACGGCGACCCCGAGGTCTACGTCGCCCGTGCCGACGGCTCCCGGCCGACCCGCCTGACCCGCGCTCGCGGCCCCGACTGGGGCCTCCTCTGGGCCCCCTAGGCCCAGAGGAGGCCCCAGT
>CAYPVZ010000445.1:0-3338 GCA_964414235.1 uncultured Rhodothermales bacterium
GTCCGCCACCGTCCCGGTCGAGGTTCATGTCGCGGCCGCCCGTCTGGCGGTGGCGGACGTGCCGCCAGCGCGCCAGGAGGCCCGGCCGGCGCCGCGCGGGACGTCGGCGCGCCCGCGCGCGCCGTAGGCGCCCCGGCCTTTCGGCCGATCCCCAGGTTTTTGCTCTCGACGTCGCACGTCCGTGGGGACGTGCGCCCTTTCGACTTCCACCGGCGCCCCTGTGGCGCCCGATCCCTATGCAAGGCAACGGATTCAAGATTTTCGCCGTCGCGGCGCTGCTCCTCATCTCGCTGTGGCAGCTCTTCCCGACGGTCCAGAACTCCCTCCAGGAGAAGGACCTGGCGGCCATGGACTCGACGCAGCGCGCGGCCTACACGGCCGAGCATTACGACGACATCATGGCCACGCGCGAGGAGGCCCTCAAGCTCGGCCTCGACCTCCAGGGCGGCATGCACGTGACGCTCGAAGTGGGCACCGGCGCGCTCCTCCGGGAGCTGGCCGAGGGCCGGACCGACGACGTGTTCGACGCCGCGCTGGCGACGGCGCAGCAGCAGGCCAAGACGTCCGACGAGGACTTCGTGACGCTCTTCGCCAACGCCGTGGAGTCCGAAAGCGCCGGCCGCCGCCTGGCCCGCTACTTCCGCAACCAGGACGCCAGCATCACGGCGCGCTCGTCGAACGAGGAGGTCGAGACCTACCTCCGGGAGGAGGTCGAGGAGGCGCTCCTGCGGGCCGAGGAGATCATCCGCCAGCGCGTCGACCGGTTCGGCGTGACCGAGCCGAACATCCAGCGCCAGGGCTCCAGCCGCATCGTCGTCGAGCTGGCGGGCATCGACGACGAGGAGCGCGTCCGCGAACTGCTCAAGGGGACGGCCAAGCTGTCGTTCCACCTGACGCCGCCGACGGAGGAGATCCAGCGCGCCGCCGCGGCCTTCGAGGCCTTCTACGCCAACGCCGCCGCGGAAGGCACGGCCGCCGACGCAGACACGACGGCCACGACCGTCGCCAGCGCCGATAGCACGGCCTCCGATTCGTCCGACGCGCTCGACCTGAGCGACATCACGGCCGGCGCGCCGGAGGAGACGGCCGAGGAGACGGGCAACCCGCTCGCCGGCATCTTCCAGCGCGTCCAGGTCGACCCGTCGTCGAACTCGCCCATCTTTGGCGCGGTCGCCGGGCCGGACGCGGCGCGCGTCCGCCAGCTCCTCAACGCTCCGGGCGCCCGCGCGACCATCCCGCCGGGCATGCTCCTGCTCTACACGGCCAACGCGGACGCCGGTCAGAGCGCCGACGGGGACGACGTCTACTACCTCGTCGCTGTGAAGGACCGCGCCGAGCTTCCGGGCGAGGTCGTCACGGACGCACGGCCCGACTTCGATCCCTACACGAACGCCCCGCAGGTCTCGCTGACGATGAACGGCGTCGGCGCCACGCGCTGGGCCCAGATCACCGGGGCCAACACCGGCAAGCCGGTCGCCGTCGTCCTCGACGACCTCGTCTACACGTTCCCGACCATCAACGGCCGGATCCCGGGCGGGCGGACGCAGATCACGGGCTCGTTCACGCGCCAGGAAGTGGACGACATCGTGACCGTCCTCAAGAGCGGCGCGCTGCCGGCGCCGGTGTCCATCGTCGAGGAGCAGACGGTCGGGCCGAGCCTCGGAAAGGCGTCGATCGACGCCGGGCGGATCTCGCTCATCGTCGGGTTCCTGCTCGTCTGCGTGTTCATGGCGCTGTACTACCGGGGCGCCGGCCTCGTGGCCGATGTCGCGCTGCTGCTGAACGTCGTGTTCATCTTCGGCGTGCTCGCCTCGTTCAAGGCCACGCTGACGCTGCCCGGCATGGCCGGCATCCTGCTCACGATCGGCATGGCGGTCGACGCCAACGTGCTCATCTTCGAGCGCATCCGGGAGGAGATGGAGAGCGGCAAGACGCTCAAGGCGGCCGTCGACGGCGGCTTCTCAAAGGCGCTCTCGGCCATCGCCGACGCCAACATCACCACGTTCCTGATCGGCGTGATCCTGTTCTCGTTCGGCGTCGGGCCGATCCAGGGCTTCGCGGTCACGCTCATGGCCGGCATCCTGACGTCGCTGTTCACGGCGCTCGTCGTGACGCGGCTCCTCATCGACTACCTCGTCCAGCAGCGCGGCGTCAACGTCGCCTTCGGCTGATCGCAGGTTGAAGCCGGACGGTCTGAGTGGCCTCGGCCGTCCCTCTCTCTGCCCTTCAACCTTCGAACCCCACTGACATGCGCATCTTCGAAAACACCCACTTCGACTTCCTCAGCAACTTCCGGACGAGCTACATCATCTCGGGTACGCTGCTGGTCGTCGCGGTGATCTCGCTGTTCTACCCCGGCCTGGAGGCCGGGATCGACTTCAAAGGCGGCACCGAGCTGACCGTCCTGACCCAGGAGCCCATCCCGTCCACCGAGGCGGCCCGCGCGCTCGAGACGGCGACGGACGACTCGTACGAGGTCAAGGAGTTCGGCGACCCGAACACGCTCCTCGTCCGGACCGACGCTGGCGGCGATGCCGCGGAGCTCCGCCAGTCCGTCGAGCAGGCGCTCGACGCGGCCTTCCCGACGGCCGGCGCCAGTATCGAGGGCACCTACTCTGTCGGCCCGCGCATCGCGTCGGACCTCAAGGAGAAGGCGGTGATCCTCGTGCTCGGGGCTCTCTTCGTCATCCTGCTCTACATCTTCATCCGGTTCGACTGGCGGTACGCGGTGGCGGCGGTGCTCTGCCTGGCGCACGACGTGGTCATCGTGCTGGGGCTGTTCGCGCTGCTCCACAACGTGACCCCGTTCACGCTCCAGATCGACCAGGCCATCATCGCGGCGCTGCTGACGATCGTGGGCTACTCGATCAACGACACCGTCGTCGTGTTCGACCGGATCCGCGAGTACGCGCTCCTTTTCAAGACGGAGCCGTACGAGGTGACGGCCAACCGTGCCGTCAACACGACGCTCTCGCGGACGGTCCTGACGTCGGGCACGACCCTGCTCTCGGTCGCCGTGCTGTTCTTCCTCGGCGGCGAGGTGCTCCGCGGCTTCTCGCTGGCGCTGCTCGTCGGCATCGGGGTCGGGACGTACTCGTCGATCTTCGTGGCCACGCCGATCGTCGTCGCGCTGCGGCGCCGCTACGCCCCGGCGCGGCGCGTCGTCTCGACGGCCCGCGTCTAGCGCAAGGGGCCGCCGCAGAGGGCGGGGCGCCCGTAGCTTGGGGCCCCGCCCTCTGTCCCCGGCCATGCAGATCTCCCGCACCACCCGCGACGGCGTCGCCGTCCTCCGCCTCGACGGCGACGCCCTCGGCGGCCCTGACGGCTCGGCCCTCCAC
>CAYPVZ010000446.1:0-3321 GCA_964414235.1 uncultured Rhodothermales bacterium
GACCGGATCTTCGGGAGCGTCGAGTGGACCGGCCACCACTTCGACCTCGTCGACACCGGCGGCCTCGTGCCGCGCTCGGCCGAGCGCTTCGACGCCGCCATCCGCGAGCAGGTGATGCTGACGCTGGAGGAGGCCGACGTCATCCTGTTCGTCGTCGACACGCTGGCCGGCATCTCGGACCTCGACGCGGAGGTCGCGAACCTCCTCCGCCGTGCCGAGCAGCCGGTGTTCGTCGTCGCCAACAAGGCGGACAACCCGACCCGCGCGCTGGAGGCGGCCGAGTTCTGGGGGCTGGGCTTCGAGCACATGTTCGCGCTGAGCGCCATCAACGGGACCGGCACGGGCGATTTCCTGGATGCCGTCGTCGCCGCGCTTCCCGAAGAACCCGAGGACGACGCCGAAGACAACGCCCCGCGCATCGCCTTCCTCGGACGTCCGAACGTGGGCAAGTCGTCGCTGGCGAACAAGCTGCTCGGCCGGACGCGCTCCATCGTCACGGAGGTCGCCGGCACGACGCGCGACGCCGTCGATGCACGGATGATGGTCGGGCAGGGCGACGAGGCCCGCGAGGTCGTCCTCGTGGACACGGCCGGCCTGCGCAAGAAGGCGCGTGTCAAGGAGAACGTCGAGTTCTACTCGACGCTGCGGACGGAGCGGGCGCTCCAGACGTGCGACGTGGCCGTCGTCCTGATCGATGGCGACCGTGGGCTGGAGGCGCAGGACGCCAAGGTGCTCCGCGACGCCGAGGCCCTCAAGAAGGGGATGGTCATCGTCGTCAACAAGTGGGACCTCGTCGAGAAGGAGACCAACACGGCGCGCGACGTGGAGCGGGCCATCAAGGAGAAGCTGGGGATGCTCGACTTTGTCCCGGTCGTGTTCGCGTCCGCGCTGACGGGCCAGCGGGCTGACAAGGTGCTCGACGTCGCGCTCCGGGTCTTCGACGAGCGCAAGAAGCGCATCCCGACAGCCCGGCTCAACGAGGTCCTCGAGGCCGCCATCCAGCGCCTCTCGCCGCCGGCTTACCGGGGCAACTACGTCAAGATCAAGTACGCCAGCCAGGTCCGCGACGAGCCGCCGGTCTTCGCCTTCTTCTGCAACCACCCGGAGGGGATCAAGGAGGACTACCGGCGCTACCTCACGAACCGGTTCCGCGAGGCGTTCGGGTTCGAGGGCGTCCCGCTGACGCTGAGCTTCAAGCGGAAGTAGCGCGTCCCGCTGGCGGCGCGCGCCGCCAGTGGCGCGTAGTGCGATCGGATCAGGTGGCAGGCCGGGGATCACCCGAGGTTGAGCCGTCCTTATTCCGATCTCATGCGCGTCCTCTCGGTTGTACCGGTCGTCCTACTGAGCGCTGGTGTGGCCGCGCAGGTCCCGGTATCGGACAGCGCAGGGCATCGGTCCAACGCTGGTGCCTCGTTCGGGCCAAACGTAGCCTCGCCAGTCTTGGAGCGCCCGGAGAGTCAGGGATGGTTCGTGCTGGGTGGTGGCATTATGGTTCCTGTGCGAGGTACAGGGGGCTCCCGAGGGGGCCTCGTGTCCCGTCCAGATGGCGGCGTCAACGTCGACCTGCTGGTGAAGACGGGGAGCCGTGTGGTACGTGCGGGGGCATCGGCCCATGTGCGTAGCCTCTGTTTCTGGGCGGACTGCAGTGCTCCCGAAGCCATCTCTGAGGTCCACTTTGGAGTTGGGCTCGGCGCCCGGAGCACGCCGCTTCGTTTCCTGGCAACCGCAGGTCCTTCCCTGGCCTATGTCGTCAACACCGACAACTCTCGTCAGACAATGTTCGGTGTCGCCGCGCAGGCCGACGTGCTCGGGGGGGATGCCCTGGGGATTGGGTTCGGTGTGGGCTTGCTTGCGACGTTACGCGGAGTGTCGGCGAATGCTCAGATATCTTTGGTGATTCCAGTTCGCGAATAAGATGGGCTGCTCTGCTTCGGGGCGCCCCACGTCAACCCACTGCGAAGGCGTTCTGACTCCTTGAACCCCACTCCGGGCCGTGGCGTAGCTTCCAGACTCGCCTCTTCCTCTGCCGCTTCGATGCCCGGAACGCCCGTCAACAACGCCACGCCCGACGAGCGGAAGCTCAACTTCTGGGAGCGCCTCTACCTGCCGGAGATCTTCAAGGGCCTCGGCTACTCGGCCTCGAAGATGTCGCTCGAGAGCTACGCCTTCGAGTACCCCGAGGAGCAGTGGTACCCGCCGGACTCGTACCGCGGGCGCCCCGTCCTCGTCGAGGAGGCTGGCCGGCCGCGCTGCGTCGCCTGCGGCCTCTGCGCGCGGAGCTGCCCGCCGCTGGCGATCTCGATGCAGGCCCACGAAGTCACCGACGACATCAAGGAGCGCGAGCCGGAGTGGTTCGAGATCAACATGCTCCGCTGCATCTACTGCGGCTTCTGCGAGGAGGTCTGCCCGGAGGAGGCCATCGTGATGTCGAAGGAGTACGACCTGACGTTCCAGGACCGCGAGGAAGCTCACTTTGGTCTCGACAAGCTGCTCGTCCCGAAGGCCCGCCTCGAAGACCGCCTCGGCTTCCTCGAGCGCCGCCGCAACGGCCAGCCGTCCGGCGACTGGCAGCACAAGCCCGAGAACAACGTCCACACCCTCCGCAACCGGCTCGACTACCTCGCCCGTGTCGAGGACGGCCTCGCCGAGGTCGCCGAGGCGGACCCGGCCGAGCCGCTCGCGGAGGACGTCGAGGCCTAGGTCGTCCGCCCCAGCTCCATGCTAGACCGCTACGCCGAGCCGCCCCGCGACGCCGCCACGCTGGCGGCCCGCCGCGAGGCGCTTCTCGACCAGCTCGGGTGGCTGGAGGACGAGGCCGCCGCGCTCGCCCCGCTCCTCGCCGCTCTCCCCGCCTGGGCCGTCGAGCAGGCGCCCCTCCCGACCGACCTCTCCGCGAAGGAGACGTTCGCCGCGCTGGCGGCGCTCGACCGCGAGGTCTACCCGGGCTGGATCGAACGATTCCAGACGGAGGACGCGCCGACCGTCGAGACGCCCGCCCCGCTGCCGGGCACCGAGGGTGCCAACGAAACCACGCTCGACACGCTTCTCGACGCGCTCCGCCAGTCGCGCGCGGCGCTCCGTGAGACGCTGGCGGCGGTCCCGGCCGAGGCCTGGAGCCGCCGCGCGACGCTCGACGGGACCGAGACCGATCTCTACGGCCTCGCCCTCGCCATCGTCCAGCGCGACGCGGACCACCTGAAGGAGCTTGCCTACCGCCTCCACGAGGCCGACCTCCGCACGCCGAAGGGGTGACGCGCGGGCTCTGGGCGGCTCTCGTCGTCGCGCTCGTCGGCATCGTGCTGGTATGGCTCGCGGGCGGCC
>CAYPVZ010000447.1:0-3313 GCA_964414235.1 uncultured Rhodothermales bacterium
GTGCTCCTGTTTCCGGCATGTGCCGGACTGGTCGTCGAGCGGGGGAGCCTGCTGTCGCACTCAGCCATCGTCGCGCGCGAACTGGGGATCCCGGCGGCCGTGTCGGTTCCGGAGGCGACGGCCTGGCTCCGCGACGGCGACCGCGTCCGCCTCGACGGCATGTCCGGCCGGGTCGAGCGGCTCGATGACTGAGCCCGGCCCGCTCTCCGCGCACCTCCACGACGCGATCCGCCTCAACCGCGCGCGCCGCGCCGGGTACCGCCAGCGCGGCGGGCTCCGGGCAGACGTGCTCTCTCGCACGCTCGTCGGCGCCGAACGGGCGCTACTCCCATTCGCGCGCCGCATCGATCAGCAGGCCGCTCGGCTCGGACTCGACCTCGATGCCGCGCTGGCCGACATGGCCGATGCGCCCCAGCCGTTCCGCCCGGTCTCATCCAACGTGTACGACGCACTCGAAGCGCACGTGCTCGACTCGGCCGAGGCCTTCGCACGCCTCGCGGCCGACGCCGAGCGCCAGTCGAACGGCGCGGCGGCGCGGCTGGGCCGGAGGCTCGTGCGCGGGCACCGGCTGCTCGTCCCGCTCGCCCGGCTCCTGGACCGGCTGGCGGCGCCCGTCCACGCGCGCGGCGTGGGGCTGTTCGTGAACGACCTTCCGCCGATCCCCACCGCCCGATGACCGACGCCACGATTCGCTACGGACAGGTCTGGGAGGACGCCGACGTCCTCGCCGAGGCGCTCGCCGTGGGGCCGGGCGACCGCGTGCTGTCGATCGGCTCGGCCGGCGACAACGCGCTCGCACTGCTGGCGGACGATCCGGCCGAGGTCGTGGTCGTCGACCTCAATCCGGCCCAGATCGCGTGCCTCGCCCTGCGTGTCGCCGCGTTCAAGACGTTGGAGCATAGCGAGATCCTGGAACTGGTCGGCTCCGTCGAGAGCGACCGGCGGCCTGCGCTCTACGCCCGTTGCCGCCCGCTGTTGGACGCCGACGCCCGCGCCGTCTGGGACGCCCGTCCGGACGTCATCACGCGCGGCATCGGCAGTGCCGGGACGTTCGAGCGCTACTTCCGCCTGTTTCGCCGCCTGTTCCTGCCGCTGGCGCATGCACGGGCCGAGGTCGACCGGTTGCTGGAAGGTGATACCGGCCGCGAGGCCAGGGAGCGCTGGTACGCCGAGACCTGGGACACGTGGCGCTGGCGGGCCCTGTTCAGGCTCGCTGCCAGCCGGGCGGTGCTCGGGAAGGCGCGGTATCCGACGGCGTTCGGGCAGGTCGAGGGCGGCGTGGCCGGGCGGATCCTCGCGCGCGTCGAGCGGGCCGTCGTGGCGACGGACCCGGCCGACAATCCCTACCTCCAGTGGGTCCTGGGCGGGACCCACCGCACGGCGCTCCCACGCTACCTTCGCCCCGAGCACTTCGAGGCCATCCGGAGCCGCCTCGACCGGCTCTCGTGGCGCCTCGGGAGCCTGGACCGCGTCCTCGCCGACGACCCGGCGCCCTTCACCGCGTTCAACCTCTCGGACGTGTTCGAGTACCTCGACCCGGCCGCCGCCGACGCGCTCTACGGCTCCATCGCCGACGCCGCCCGGCCCGGCGCGCGGCTGGCCTCGTGGAGCGTCCTCGCGGACCGGCCGCCGGGGCCGGCGCTGGCGGACCGGCTGGTCCGGCTCGACGCCCTCTCGGACCGGCTCCACGCCGTCGACAAGGCGCCGGTCTACCAGGCGTTCCACGTCCACGAGGTCCGATGAGCGACGGCGTGAACCTGACGCCGGCCGTGCTCCCGCCGTGGGCGGGGATCCTGGCCGTGTTCGCCGTCCTCGGGCTGGCGATGGTCGGGCTGCGGCGCGCGCAGGTCCGGCGGAAGCTCTCAGCCGAGGGGGCTCGGAAGGGGGTCCACGTCACGATGAGCCTCGTCGCGCTGGCGCTGCCGTGGCTGTTCGACGACGCCTGGCCCGTCGTGCTGCTGGCGGCGCTGGCGGTCGGGGCCATGCTGGCCGTCCGGCTCGTGCCGACGCTGCGGACGGAGGTCGGCGGCGTGCTCCACGAGGTCGGCCGCCAGTCCGTCGGCGACCTGGCGTTCCCGGTGGCCATCTGCGCGCTCTACCTGCTCACGGCGGACTCTCCGGTCCTCTACGCCATCCCCTTGTTGCTCCTGGGCCTGGCCGATCCGGCGGCGGCGCTGACGGGCGTCCGCCACGGGCTGGCGCCGTACGCGACGGTCGACGGCGTCAAGAGCCGCGAGGGCTCGGTCGCGTTCGCCTTCGTCGCGTTCCTGTGCGTCCACGTCCCGCTGCTCGTGTTCACGCAGGTCGGGCGCGCCGAGTCGCTGTGGATCGCGGCCATCGTGGCGGTGCTCGCGATGATCGTCGAGGCCGTTTCGTGGCAGGGGCTGGACAACCTGTTCGTGCCGGTCGGGACGTACGCCGTGATCGTGCGGCTGCTGACGATCCCGGCGGCGGCGCTGGCGGGCCACTTCGTCGTGCTGCTGGCGCTCGTCGGCGTGGCGGCGATCCTGCGGCGCGAGACGACGGTCGGCGGGGCCGGCGTGTTCGGGGCGGCGCTCGTGGGCTACCTCGTCTGGGCGCTCGGCGGGACGGCGTGGCTGCTCCCTCCGGTCCTCGTCTACCTCCTCTACGCCCGGATCTGGCCCGCCTCCCGCGAGGCCGACGGCCTCCCGCACGACCCCGACCGTCGGCCGCACACGGCGCACAACGTGTTCAGCGTGTCGTCGGTCGGCATCGTCTGGCTGGTCGCGTCGTCGGCGCTCGACGTCGAGCTGCTGTTCCCGTACGCGCTCGCCTGGGGCGCGACGCTGACGTTCCTGGGCGTCGAGCGGATGCGAGTGGCCCGGCCGCGCTGGACGATCCGCCAGCTGGTGTGGCGCGCGGCGTGGCGCGCGACGCTCGTGGCCGTCGGGCCGGTGCTGCTCGTGCTGTGGCTCCGCGTGCTGGCCGACCGCGTGGCCGGCGTGCCGGAGGGCGCGACGCCCGCGCCGGCGAACCCGGGAATGCTGACGCTGGCCTACGTCGGCCTCGCGCTCGTCGCGACGGCGCTGGCGGCGGCGATCCTGGCGCGCTGGCAGAAGCCCATCGACCTCGACTCGACCCTGTTCGAGGGGCGGATCTACCGGGCTAGCATCGTGCTCCCGCTCTCGGCGCTCGGCCTGCTCGCGTTCCTGGTCCGATGACGGTCATCCCGCTCGACCAGACCGACGGGCTCGACGTCCGCCCCGAGGCGGCGCCGGACCACGACCGCCAGCGGCTCACGCAGCCGGATGCGGCGCTGGCGCTCGTCGCCGACGGGCGCGACGAGGCGACG
>CAYPVZ010000448.1:0-3308 GCA_964414235.1 uncultured Rhodothermales bacterium
GCCCAGCGGGTAGGCCCGGCCGTAGAGCGCGCCGCCGAACAGGTCCACCCAGAGGTTCCAGACGATGACCGTGAAGAGGATGACCGGGATGACGAACTTGAGGAGCACGTCGAACCAGGCGCCCAGCTTGAACTTCGCGTTCTCATTGACGAACGCCCGCAGCTTTTCGGCGCCGAAGACCCAGCCGAGCAGGACGCACTCGATGAGCCCGACGGTGAGCAGGCTGTAGCTGAAGGCCCAGTGGTCGAGGATGTCGAGGAAGTTGAGCCCGACGGTCCCGTTGCCGCCCAGGTTCGGGTCGACGATGATGGGCAGCGTCGTGATGATGGAGCCGACGACGCCGGGCACGGCGACCATGGCGAGGGCCGAGGCCCGGGTCGTCCCCGTCTTGTCGATGATGGCGCTCGCCATGCCCTCCACCAGCGAGATCGCGCTCGTCACGCCGGCCATGACGACGAGCAGGAAGAAGGCGAACCCGAAGGCCTTGACGGCGAACGGGAAGGCCGCGATGCCCTGAGGGATGGCGAAGAACGAGAGCGAGAGCGTCCCGCCGACCGGGTTGAGGGAGAACGCGAAGAGCATCGCGAAGATGGCGATGCCGGCGATGTACTCGAACCCGCAGTTGAGCAGGCTCACCATGAACGAGTTGTTGACCTGGTCGGAGTCCTTCGGGAGATAGCTCGCGTAGGCCGTCATCGTGCCGAGCCCGAGCGAGAGCGAGAAGAACATCTGGCTGAAGGCGCCCTTCCAGACGTCGGGCTTCGCGATGCCGCCGAGGTCGGGCGTGAAGAGGTACATCACGCCGTCGGTGCCGCCCGGCAGCGTCACGCCGCGCACGATGAGGACGATCATGAACACCCACATCAGCGGGACCGCCACGCGGACCGTCTTCTCGATGGTCTCGGTGCCGCGCCAGAGCGCGAGCAGCGTGATGGCCCAGATGGCGAGGACCGCCAGCAGCGGCCACCAGCTGGCGAGGAGCCCGAAGAAGTAGGCCGTCGCGTTCGGCGCGGCGCTCGGCTCGGCGAACGGCGCGAACGGCGCCGAGGCGCCCGGCTCCAGCAGCCCACCCAGCGCGCCGACCATCATGCACAGCGCCCAGCCCAGGATCGCGACGTAGTACATCGTGATGAAGAGGGCGCTGGCGAGCGACCACCACCCCACGAACTCGCCCTTCTTGCCGACCAGCCGCGAGAGCGCCATCGGGAAGCTCCGCCCGGTCATCGTGCCCATCGAGAACTCGGAGATCATCACGGGGATGCCGAGCACGAAGAGGGCGATGAAGTACGGGAGGTAGAAGGCGCCGCCGCCGAACTGGTAGGCGTTGGAGGCGAAGAAGACGATGTTGCCGAGGCCGATGGCCGAGCCGCTGGCGGCCAGGACGAACCCGAGCTTCGAGGACCAGACGCCGCGCTCGACCGCGTCGACGTCGTCGTTGGGGGTGTGGGGCGAGGTGTCGGCCAAAGCGAGCGTGATCCCAGTGTGAAGGGGTCAAGCTACGGCTTCCACTGCCCTAGCGGGGCCAGACGCCCGCCTCGCGCAGAATCGCCTCCGTGATCCGCAGCCGCGCGGGGCTGAGGTCGAAGTCCGCGTCCGGCGCCGCCTCGGCGTTCATCGCGAACACGACCGGGCCCTCGGGCCGCTCCACCCAGCCGACGAGCCACCCCAGCTCCGGGTCCGGCTCGTTGACGTACCAGCCCGTCTTCCCCTTAAGCACGCGCCCGTCCGCCTCGTCCAGCGCCGGGACGATCTCGCGCACCGTCGCCTGGTCCTCGGGCGCGAACGCCAGTCGGTCGTGGAGGAGGCCGTCCAGGAAGCGGACTTGCTCGTCGGCCGAGATGCGCCACGTGCCGTCGAGCCACGACATCTCCAGCGAGTCGCTCATCGTCGAGTTGCCGTAGGGCTGGCGGGCGAAGACCTCGGCGTAACCACCGCGTCCGACCATGCCGGCCCCGCGCTGGAACAGCCAGACGGCCGAGACCTCGATGGCGGAGCGCAGCGAGTGGTCCTGGTTCCACGCGTCCGCCCACCGCTGGACGCCGTCCCACGCGAACACCGAGTCGACGTCGGAGATGACGCCCTGGTCGAGAAAGACGAGGCTGTTGAAGATCTTGGACGTCGAGGCGGGCGAGAACCGCTCGGCCGCGCGCGCCGGGTCGTGGCGGACCGTCCGGCCCGTCGCGGGGTCGTAGAGGACGAACGTCCCGATGGCGCCCTCGGCGTCGAAGACCCGCGACCAGTCGGCGACGGAGTCGGCCGGAGCCGGGCCGGGCGCGGCGCTGGCGGCGGTGCTCGGGGCGTCGGCGGTGCACGCCGCCAGCGCGGCGGCGAGGGCGAGAGAGACGAAGAGGCGCATCGGGGCGGGGGGAGGAGACGGGAAGATCCCGCGTCCCTACGCCTCCGGCGCCTCGGTCTCCGGCAGCGTCTCGACGCGGACGGCGCGAATCCGGTTGTCCTCGACCGACTCGACGCGGAGCCGCAGGCCCTCGTACTCCACCTCGTCGCCGGCCGCGGGGACGTCGCCGGCCAGGTGGAGGATGAGCCCGCCGAGCGTCTCGAAGTCGAAGTCGTCCGTGTCCAGCTCCACGCCGATGGCCTCGGCGAGGTCGTCGAGGTCGACGCGCGCCTCGGCGTGGAAGACGCCGGGCTCGACCGACTCGACGAGCGGGTCGTCCAGCGGGTCGTCGAGCTCGTCGCGGATCTCGCCGACGACCTCTTCGAGCAGGTCCTCCAGCGTGACCAGCCCGGCCGTGCCGCCGTACTCGTCGACGACGATGGCCATGTGCGTGCTCGACCGCTGGAAGTCGGCCAGCATGTCGTCGAGCGTCTTGCCGGGCGGGACGAACAGCGGGCGGCGGGCGAGCAGGCTCCAGTCCGGCACCTCGGCGTCGGCGTCGAGGCTGGGCAGGAGGTCCTTGGCGTAGATCACGCCGAGGACGTTGTCCAGGTGGTCCTGGTAGAGCGGGAACCGGCTGTGGCCCGTCTCGCGGATGAGCGTGAGCGCCTCGTCGAGGCTGGCATCGGCCGCGAGCGCCTCGACGTCGACGCGGGACACCATGACCTCGCGGACCGTCGTCTCGCCGAACTCCACGATGGAGTGGATCAGCGCCCGCTCTTCCTCCCCGATCGACCCCTCGGCCTCGCCGACGTCGGCCATCGACTTGATGTCGGCCGACGAGAGCGGCTCGGCCTCGGTCTGGACGCGGCTCTGGATGCCCGTCGCGAGCCCCGCCAGCAGGTCGGCCGCCGGCCCGACGCCCTTGACGAGCGGCGCCAGGAAACCGGCCGCGCCGCGCGCGAACTTCGCC
>CAYPVZ010000449.1:0-3307 GCA_964414235.1 uncultured Rhodothermales bacterium
CGGGCCGCGTCCTCGCAGACTCGTCTGGCGCGAACGAACGGACGCTGGCCGCGGACGCGGCGCTGGCGACGACGCTCGGCGCGTGGCGGCTCGGCGCGCGCGCCTTCGCCAGCGCGACGCGCGACGGGCGGCACCTGGTCTCGCGCGGCGACACGCTCGCGGCGGTCGTAGTCGCGGCGGGCGTCGTTCGCCAGGCGGGCGGCGGGTTGTCGCTCGGCTGGCGCGACGCGGCGCGGCGTGGGCTCTACGTGCGCGCGGAGGGCGTCGCCCGTGCGGTTCTCGCGCCGGAGAGCGATCTCGATGATCGCCTCGACACGGCGCTTCCCCGCGCCTGGGCGTCGGGCCGGCTCGGCCTCCGCGCCGAGGGCCTCGGCGACGGCGTGCTCGATCTGGACCTCGCCGCTGTCGGGTTCGGGTGGACCGACTTCCGCAGTCGCCGCGTCGAGCCGACGATGGGTCTGCTCGTGCTGCCCGAGCCGGGCGCTGGCCTCGGCATCACGATTCCGGCGCGGGCGACGCTCGGCCTGGAGGCGACGGCGACGTTCAGCGACCGCGCGTCGTTGTTCCTCCGCTACGACCACGCCCTCGCCGAGCGCGTCTACGCCGGCACGCTCGTGACGCAGGGCGAGCCACTCCCGCCCCACGTCGTCCGCTTCGGCGTGTTCTGGGCGCTGCTGAACTAGCGGCTGGCGACGCGTGCCGCCAGCCGCTCACTCGAACACGTACGACCCGTTGACGAGGCGGACGGCTCGGACCGTCCCGTCGGGCTCGACGATGCGCCCCGCGGCCTCGACGTCGCTGGCGTAGGTGCCGACGAAGGTCCGGCCGCCGGCGTGGTGGTAGACGCCGATGCCTCGCCGCTCTCCGGCCGTCCACGCGCCCGCGTAGACATCGCCGTCGGCGAAGGTGATCGTGCCGCGGCCGTGGGCCCGGCCGTCGCGGAAGGCGCCGACGTAGGTCCGGAGCAGCTCGCCGTCCTGGCGGTACTCCATCACGCCCGCGCCGTCGACGCAGTCGCCCGAGATGCAGGTCGAGACGACCGCGCTGATCGCCGCACTCTCCTCCCACTTGGCCACGAGCGCGCGGCCCGCCGCGACGGCGCGGTCGCGCGCGGCGGCCGTCTGGAAGGGGTAGAGGACGGTGTCCGCGTCGTCGCGGAACGACGTGCAGACGATGCGGATGCCCGGCGTCCGGAATCGAATGACGAACCGGTTGACGTCGTTGCCGTCGGCCTCGACCTGTGTCTGCGGCGAGATCGGGATGGTCGTCGCACAGCTCGCAGAGCGGACGACGAGAGCGTCCCCCTCGCGCGTGGCCCGGTTGTACTCCGGCGGCTGGCTGAGCGCGTCGTTGAACCGGTCGACGAGGACCGCCTGAGCCGCCAGTGGCGCGGCGAGGGCGAACGAGAGGGCAACGAGGACGAGGCGCATGGCGACGGGGAGGGAGCCGTAGGAAGTCTAGGGCGGAGCCTCCGACCGCACCTCCCCGGCGCCGGGGAGGTCATGGGGCGTCGAGAGCGTCGAGGGTCTCAGCATCGCCGTAGGCCTCGGCCAGGTCGCGCGCCGCTTTGCCATCGGACGTGCGAAGCGTCAGATCGGCCCCGGCGGCGAGGAGCGCGGCCACGAGCGGGCCCCGGCCGTCGGAGGCGGCGAAGTGGAGCGCCGTCCAGCCGTCGGCGTCGCGTGCGTTTACGTCCGCGCCGGCCTCGGCGAGCGGGGCGACGAGGTCGGGGGCCTCGACGAGGGAGAACACGGCGTCGAGAACGAACGATGGGGGCACGGGCACGCCGCCGTCGAGGAGAGCCCGGATGAGGTCGGGATCCCGGTTCGCCTCGGCCCAGGCTGCCTCAGGGCCGCCGGTGGCGAGGAGGCCATCAACGCGGGCGCGAGCTACGTCGGCGCCCGTCTGCGCGCCGCGCTGGCGGAGCAGGGTGGCGATGGCAGACCAGCCCCGGGCCTCGGCGAGGTCGAGCGGCGTCGCGCGCGTCTCGCCTGCGATCGACAGGTCCGCGCCGGCATCGAGGAGGACGCGGACAGCGTCGATGTGGCCGTGGTGGATGGCGAAGCCGAGCGCGTTGTAGCCGTAGCCCATCGAGGCGTTGGTCGTGTAGCCCGGGTCCGCGCCCGCGTCCAGAAGTGTGCGGACCACGTCGGCGCAGCCCGAGATCGCGGCCCAGTGGATGGGTTCCATGCCCATCAATGGGCGCGCGTCTCCGCCGTCAGCCGTGGCGCCAGCCGCGAGGAGTGCGCGGATGGTCGCGACGTCACCCCGCTCGGCGGCCACCTTGAGCGGCGGAAAGCCGGCCAGCGAGACGCCATCGGGGTTGACCCCGGCCGCGACGAGCGCCGCGATCACCTCGGCCGGGGCTCCGACGAGCGCGGCGAGGTGAAGAGGCCCACCGTCGTCGGTGCCGAACTCGTCGCCGTAGAGCGTCGAACCCTGCGTGCCGGCGTTCGGGTCGGCGCCCTGGGCCACGAGCCCTGCGATGGCGTCGGCGTCGCCCCGGAGGACGGCCGCCAGCAGGCCGGCCTGGGCGACGGCCTCGGGGGCATCGGCGTAGAGCGCTGCGATCGGGCCTCCCATCTCGACGGCGCGGTCGGCCGGCGCCTTGCCGCGAGCAGGCGTGGTGCCGGTGTTCGGTGCGTCGCGGTCGGCCCCGGCGTCGAGCAGGAGGCGTGTCACGAGAAGCCCGCCCGGCGTGTTGTCGACGGCCCGGTAGAGTGGCGTCCACCCGTTTGGGCCGCGCTCGTCGGGTGAGGCGCCCCGGTCGAGGAGGAGCGCCACGGTCTCCGCGCCGCCGTGGCGCTCGCCGAACGTCTGAATCGCCCGCGAGAGGAGCCCGTCGGTCGGGGCGCCAGCGTCGAGGAGGAGCGCGAGCACGTCGTTGGCGCCTCGAAAAGCGGCCCAACCGGCGGGCGTCGTCCCTTCGTCGTTGGCATGCTCGGGATCGGCGCCGGCGTCGAGGAGGATGCGTGCCGCGTGCGAGGCGTGGCCGTCGGCGGCCCAGCGAAGGGCGGTGTTGCCCTTGCCGTCGGTCGCGTCCACGTCGGCGCCCGCGTGGAGGAGGAGGGCGACCGCGTCGGCGCGGTCCTGCCGGGCGGCCGCCATGAGCGGCGTGATCGGTCCGTCGAAGACGCCCTCAACCTCGGCCGGCGCTGCCGGACTGGCGCCGTCGTCGAGCGCGGCCGCCAGCGCGGCGATGTCGCCCTGCTCGGCCAGACGGACGAGGAGGTCGGGTGCGGCGGGCTGGGCGAGGACGGCGGGAGCGAGCAGTACGAGAAGGGCGAACGAGCGCATGGGATGGGCG
>CAYPVZ010000450.1:0-3299 GCA_964414235.1 uncultured Rhodothermales bacterium
GGCGTGGCTGAGGCCGAGCGCTGGCCCGTCCAGCTGGCGGCAGCCCTCCGCCAGTCCGGCGTGGAGGTGGCCGAGCCGGAGATCATCGCCGTGACGGGCTGGACGACGGACGAACTGGACACCGGCATCGACCGCGCCGACCCGGCGGGACCGTACGCCCTCGTGACGCTCCTCGCCGGCGTCAACGACCAGTACCGCGGGTACGCGCTGTCCAGGTACCGAACGGCCTACCGGGCGCTCCTCGGCCGGGCCATCGGCTTCGCCGGAGGCGACGCGTCGCACGTCGTCGCCGTCTCGTTTCCGGACTGGGGCGTGACGCCGTTCGCAGCGGGGCGCGACCGGACGCGGATCGCCGCCGAGGTCGACGCCTTCAACGCCGTCGCTCGTGAGGAGGCCGCGGCCGCCGGCGTGGCCTGGGTCGACGTGACGACGCTCTCACGGACCCAGGGCGGCCAGACCGCTCCCGACGGGCTCCACCCGAACGGCATGGCCTACGCCGGCTGGGTCGAGCGCGTCCTCCCCGCGGCCCGCGCCGCGCTGGCGGAGTAGATCGGCAGCCGCTGGCGAAGCGCGCCGGTGCCGAGGCGGTGCACGCTTCATGCGATGCCCGAACCTCTCGGCGGGGGATTCACGCGCCGTCCGGTTGTCCACAGGGTTGTCCACGCTGTGCACACCGACGTTGCGGCACTCCGAGCCGACCCGCTACCTTCTCCCTTCCCCCTCGGACGCATCGTGGCCGACGCCTTCACCCTCGCCGATGTGCTCGCCGAGGCCCGCGCCCTGCTCGCCCTCCAGCGACAGATCGCCGGCCCGGTCCGCTACCTCGGCGGCGTGGCGACGGCACCCGACCCGGCGCCGACCGTCAGCGACGCCGCCGAGATCGCGGACTCGACCGCTTCCGACGATGCGCCCGCCCTGCTGGCGGCGCCCGTCGCCAGCGCCCGAACGACGCCCGCGACGGAGCCGGACGCACCCGAGCCCGTAGACGCCGACGACCCGCCCGATACCGCCGTGCCTGACCTCTTCGGCGCCCTCCCCGACCCCAGCGAGGACGAGACGCTCTCGCCCTACGACCGCATCGAGGCCCTCATCCCCGAGGGCTCGCCGCTCCGCGGCATGGACTCGCTCGACGAGATCCGCCGCTGGCTGGCCGAGACCGAGCTCGTCCCCATCGACCGCGACCGGATCCGGCCCGTCCTCGGCACCGGCGACCCGCACGCCGACCTGATGATCGTTGGTGAAGCGCCGGGCGCGGACGAGGACCGGACGGGCGAGCCGTTCGTCGGGCGCGCCGGGCAGCTCCTGAACAAGATTCTGGAGGCCGTCCTCTTCAAGCGCGAGGACGTCTACATCACGAACATCCTCAAGAGCCGGCCGCCGAACAACCGCGACCCGCTGCCCGAGGAGGTCGAGGCCCACATCCCGATCCTGTACAAGCAGATCGCGCTCGTCCGGCCCAAGATGATCCTGGCCGTCGGCAAGAGCGCCGGCAACGGGCTGCTCGGGCGGACATCGTCGCTGGCGAGCCTCCGGGGCAAGTTCAACGACTTCTACGGGCTCCCGCTGATGGTGACCTACCATCCGGCGGCGCTCCTCCGCAACCCCCAGTGGAAGCGGCCCACCTGGGAGGACGTCAAGCTCCTCCGCACCCGCTACGACCAGCTGGTCGAGCGCGACGCCTGACCCGATGGCCGACCCCGAGGACTTCCAGCAGCGCGCGCTCCGCATCGACGAGGACACGCCCGGCGTGCCCATCGAGAAGATGGCGGGCGGGCGGCGGCGGCCGCTCAACGTGCTGCCGATGCAGCAGCAGGCCGGGCGCATGCCGCCGCAGGCAACCGACGTCGAGCAGTCGGTGCTGGGCGCCATGCTCATCGAGCGCGAGGCGATCCCCAAGGCCATCGAGATCCTGCCGGCGGACGCCTTCTACGACCCGAAGCACCAGCGCATCTATGAGGCCGTCGAGGCGCTTTTCGAGCGCGGCAACCCGGTCGACCTCATCACGCTCACCGAGGAGCTCAAGCGGCGCGGCGACTACGACGCCATCGGCGGCTACTACCTCACCGAGCTGACGACGCACGTCGCCAGCGCGGCGAACGTCGAGTACCACGCCCGCATCATCGCGGAGAAGAGCCTGCTCCGCAAGCTCATCACGACGATGACCGGCGTCGTCGGCCAGGCCTTCGACCCGACGACGGACGCCTTCGACCTGCTCGACAACGCCGAGCGGGAGATCTTCCAGATCTCGGAGAGCCAGCTCCGCAAGGGCGCCGTCGACATGAACTCGGTGGTGCACCAGACGATGCAGCACCTGGAGTCGATCCACGGGCGCGAGGGCGGCATCACGGGCGTCCCGTCCGGCTTCACGGCGCTCGACGCGATGACCGGCGGCTGGCAGCCCTCCGACATGGTGATCGTAGCGGCGCGGCCCTCGATGGGCAAGACGGCGTTCTCGCTGGCGATCACGCGGAACGCAGCGCTCCACCCGGAGAAGCCGGCCGGCGTGGCCTACTTCTCGCTGGAGATGAGCGCGCAGCAGCTGGCGCAGCGCCTCCTCACGTCCGAGGCCCGCGTCGACGCCCAGCGGGCGCGGACGGGCCGCCTCCACGATGACGACTGGCCCAAGCTGGCGCGCGCCGCCGGCCGCCTCTCGGCCGCCAACATCTTCATCGACGACACGGCCGGCCTCGGCATCCTGGAGCTTCGGGCGAAGTGCCGGCGGCTCAAGGCCGAGCACAACATCGGCCTCGTGATCGTCGACTACCTCCAGCTGATGCACGGGACGGCGCAGACCCAGAGCGGCAACCGCGAACAGGAGATCGCCCAGATCAGCCGCTCGCTCAGGGGGCGGGCGAAGGAGCTGGACGTGCCCGTCATCGCGCTCTCGCAGCTGTCGCGCGCCGTCGAGACGCGCGGCGGCGACAAGCGGCCCCAGCTCTCCGACCTCCGCGAGTCCGGCTCCATCGAGCAGGACGCCGACGTGGTCATGTTCATCTACCGCGCCGAGCGCTACGGCATCACGGTCGACGAGAACGGTAACTCGACCGAGGGGCTGGGCGAGCTGCTCATCGGGAAGCAGCGAAACGGCCCGATCGGCGACGTCAAGGTGGCCTTCGTCAACCAGTTCGCGCGGTTCGAGAACCTGACGAGCTACGTCGCCAGCGACACGTCGGGCGGCTACGAGGACTTCCCGCCGGCCCAGCTCGGCGGAGGCCCGGACGGCTACGGCGGCAGCGGCTACGGCGGCTACGACGCGCCGCCCCCGCTCCCGCCGCCGGCTCCCGACGCCCCGTTCTAGC
>CAYPVZ010000451.1:0-3289 GCA_964414235.1 uncultured Rhodothermales bacterium
GCCAGCCGCCCCCGAGTGCCCCACCTTACCGGCTCCGCGAAGCATGCGTGTCGCATGACCGCCCGTCTCGCCGTTCTCACCCTCGTTCTGGCGGTACACGCAGAGGCGCAGGAGGCCCGCTTTATCGTCCAGCACTGGAGCGTCGAGGACGGGCTGCCGGTCCGCCACGTGACGGACCTCGCGCAGGAGCCGGGCGGGTACCTCTGGGCGACGACGTACGACGGGCTCGCCCGGTTCGACGGGCTCACGTTCCGCGCCTTCTCCCGGTCGACGGCCCCCGGTCTCCCGTCGAACCGCCTCCTCTCGCTGGCGCTGGCGCCGGACGGGGCCGTGTGGGTCCACACCGACGGCCACGAGGTCGTCCGGTTCGCCGAAGGCACCTTCACGTCGGTGACGGCCGCCGCCGGGCTGGCGCCGTCGCCGACGGGCGCCGTGGTCGCTGGCGACTCGGTCCTGATCGCGACCATGCGGGGGCTGTGGGCGTGGCGCAACGGCGTCGTCCGGCGTGTGAGGAGCGACGTCGTGCCAGGCGCCGTCCTCGGCGTCTTGCCGACCCGAGGCGGCGCACTATGGGTACTCACACCCAGAGGCGTCGTCCGCCTCGGGGCCGACGGCGCGGCCCGCCGCGTGCCCGGCGTCACGGGCCAGCCGTACGGCTGGTGGAGCCCGCTCGCCGAGGACGGGCGGGGCGCCGTCTGGGTGGCGACGTCGGCCGGCGTGTTCCGGTCGCGGGGCGGGCGGTTCGAGCCGGTTGAGGGCGTGCCCTCGGGGGGCTCGCGCGTCCTCGTAGGGGCCGACGGCGCCGCGTGGGCCCTGGCGGCCGGCCGGTGGTACACGGAGCGGGGCGGGCGGATGCGGCTTCGCCCGGAGCCGGGCACGCCGACCGGGAACGTCCTCCTCCTTCCGCTCACGGCCGTCGGCGATGCGACGTGGTGGTCCGACGGGTCGTGGCTCTGGCGGGACGCCGAGCGCGTGACCCGGCTCGACCCGACCCTCCAGTACACGCTGGCCTCGGACGGCCAGGGGGGCGTCTGGCTGGGCGGCGACGGGCTCCAGCGGCTCCGTCCCCGCGTCGTCCGGATGCTGGGGGAGCCCGAGGGCCTGCCCGGCGACCTCGTCTACCCGATCCTCGAAGCGCGCGACGGGGCCCTCTGGGTCGGGCTCTGGGACACGCCGCGCGGCCTCGTCCGCCTCGACGGCGGGCGCGTGACCGCGACCTACCCCGTCCCGCTGGTGAGCGCACTCGCCGAGGCGCGCGACGGGACGCTCTGGGTGGGGACGATGAACGACCTCTGGACGCTCCGGGACGGCGCGCTCGCCCGCGTCCGCGTGCCCGAGGCCGAGCGGCTCGGGCTGACGTCCGACGTCCACGCCATCCACGAGGACCGGCGCGGCCGGCTCTGGGTGGCCAGCGCGCGCGGTCTCCTGCTCGGCGCGCCTCGCGCCGACGGCGACCGGGCGTGGACGACACGCTCGCTCCCCCACGACGTCCTGACCGTGGCGGAGACCCGGGAGGGCGACCTGCTCATCGGGACCCGGGGCGGCGGGCTGGGCCGCGACCTGGGGGACGGGCGCGTCGAGTGGCTCACCGCGGCCGACGGGCTCGCCTCGAACGCCGTGCGCGACGTGCTGGAAGACGACCGGGGCGTGCTCTGGATCGCGACCGAGGACGAGGGGCTCTGCCGCCTCGACCGGCAAGGACGGCGGAGCCTCCGGGGCCGCCTGTTCTGCTACGGCCGTGCCCAGGGCCTCTACGACCTCAGCCTCCACCGCGTCCTTCCGGACGCCCACGGCCGGCTCTGGCTGAGCTCGAACCGGGGCCTCTTCTGGATCGACCGCGACCAGGCCGATGCCGTCGCGGAGGGCCGCGCTCGGGCCCTGTCGTTCCTCGCCTTCACCGAGCGCGACGGGATGCGCGACCGCGAGGCCAACGGGGCGCGCCAGCCCGCCGGCGTCCTCACCCGCGACGGCCACCTCTACATTCCGACGCAGGCGGGCATCGCGATCCTCGACCCGGCCGCGGCGCACCGTCCGCCGCCGCCGCCCGTGCGACTCGAGAGCGCGCTCATCGACGGGGCCGAAGCGACCGGCGCGGCCCTGGCCGCCGGACGCGTCGAGATGCCGGCGGGCGTGCGCGACCTGGAGGTACGCTACGCCGGCCTCACGTTTTCCGACCCCGAGTCGGTCCGCTACCGGGTCCGCCTCGACGGGTACGACCACGGCTGGCGCTCGGCGGACGACCAGCGCTTGGCGTCGTACACCAACCTGGCGCCCGGCCGGTACACGTTCCGCGTGCAGGCCGGGCTGGGCGGCGCGTGGGGCCCCGAGGCCCGGCTCGCCGTCGTCCGGCGGCCCTACGTGTGGGAGACCGGCTGGTTCGCGGCCCTGGCGGCGCTCGCGCTCGCCGCCGCCGTCGGCGTCGGCGTCCGGGCCCGCATCCGCGGCCTCCGCCAGCGGCAGGACGAGCTGGAGGCGACGGTCGCCGAGCGGACGGCCCAGCTCCAGCGCAGCAACGACGTCAAGACGCGCTTCCTGGCCAACGTCAGCCACGAGCTGCGGACGCCGCTGACGCTGCTGCTGGGCCCGGTCGACGACCTCCGCGACGGCCGGTTCGCCATCGACGACCGCGCCCGCCCCCTCCTCGACCGCGCGGCGACCAACGGCCAGCGCCTTCGGCGGCTCATCGACGACCTCCTCACGCTCTCCCGCCTCGACGCCGACGCGCTCGCGCTCCGCCGCCAGCGGCTCGACCTCGCCGCGTTCGTCCGGGCGCGCGTGGCCGCCTTCGGCTCCGGCGCCGCCTCGGCCGGCGTCGCGCTGACGTTCGAGGGCGAGCCCGTCGACGTCGCCTTCGACCCGGCCCAGGTCGAGACCGTCGTGTACAACGTCGTCGCCAACGCGATCAAGTTCACGCCGGCCGGCGGCGACGTCCGCGTCCGCGTCGGGCCGGTCGAGGGCGGGGCGGAGATCGTCGTCGAGGACAGCGGCATCGGCATCGCGCCGGGCGACCTGGCGAACCTGTTCGAGCGGTTCTTCCAGGCCGACACCGAGGCGTCGCGGGCGGGCGAAGGCGCCGGCATCGGCCTGGCGCTGGCGCGCGAGATTGTCGAGCTCCACGGTGGCACGATCACGGCCCAGAGCGCGCCCGGCGACGGGACCACGGTCCGCGTCCGCCTCCCGTTCGGGCAGCCCGACGTCGAGACCACGGCGTCCGTCGAGCCGGAGGACCCGCGGCCCACGCTCCAGGCCGGCCTCGACGCCGTCGAGGCGCTGGCGACGCAGAACCGGG
>CAYPVZ010000452.1:0-3286 GCA_964414235.1 uncultured Rhodothermales bacterium
GGCGCGCTGGCAGCCGTCGCCGGGCTGGTGACGCCGCTCGTGGCCGCCGCCGCGACGATGCGGACCGTCCGCCTCCTGCTCGCGCTCTCGCTGGCCTACAACGCCGTCGGCGCGCTGGCAGCCGTCGCCGGGCTGGTGACGCCGCTCGTGGCCGCCGCCGCGACGATGCGGACCGTCCGCCTCCTGCTCGCGCTCTCGCTGGCCTACAACGCCGTCGGCGCGCTGGCAGCCGTCGCCGGGCTGGTGACGCCGCTCGTGGCCGCCGCCGCGATGCCCGTCTCGTCGCTGGCCGTCGTCGGCCTCGCGCTCGCCCAGCCGTCCTTCCGGCGCTCCCAGCCGTGAACGTCCTCTACGTCCTCGTCCCGCTCGCCCTCGCGCTGGCGCTGGCCGGCGTCGCCGCCTTCCGCTGGGCCGTCCGCGACGGCCAGTTCGACGACGTCGACACGCCCGCCATCCGCGTGCTCCTCGACGACGACCCGCTCCCCCCTACCGACCCCGACTGACATGTCCGCCCGCGCCACCGCCGCCGCCCCGACCCCGATCACGCCCGTAGACGGCGCCGTCGCCTCGCTCGACGCCGTGACGTTCCAGTGGGCCGCCCCGCCCGGAGCCGGCCCGTTCGCGCTCCGGGTGGCGCTGGCGGCCGATGCGGGTACGCCCCTCGTCGAACTGGCAGGCCTCGCCACGACCGAGGCGACGCTGGCCGATGCGCTGCCCGCGGGCCCGTGCCTGTGGTGGGTCCAAGCCGAGGGCGGACCGTGGAGCGCACCGGCCCGGTTCGTCGCCGGTACACCGGCCGACGTCGAGGCCGCCCTCCGAGACGAGGCCGCCGAGGCCGACCGCCAGCGCGCCGCCGAGCGCACGGCTCGCCTCCAGCCGACCGTGCCCGACGCGCTCCCGGAGGCACCGCCGGAGCCGGTCTGGCCGCATGCCACGGGCGACGCCATCACCGAGGCCACGCCGCTCGACTGGCGGTCCGTCCCCGGCTTCGAGGCGCCCGTCCGCGCCGATGAGCCGGCGGTCGATGCCGCGCCACCGACGCCACTCGGGCCGCTCGGGGGCGAGGTCGTCGACGCCGTCGCCATCGGGCTGCGGTGGACCGGCGTGCCCGGCGCCACCGCCTACGAGGTGGAGCTCTCGCCCGACCCCAGCTTTGACCAGGCCGTGCTGGCCCTGGACACGGGTCGGACGACCGAGGTCACCCTGCCAGGACTCGTCCCGGCCTCCGGGCACCGCCTGCTCTGGCGCGTCCGCGCGCGGACCGATCGGGGCGTGACGGACTGGAGCAAGTACGGCCGCTTCTACCCCGCCGCCGATGCCGCCGTCGACCGCTTCCGCCAGGGCCTCGACGCTGCGCGCACGGCCGAGCGGCGCCAGCGCGAGCACGCCGCGCTCGTCCGCCAGCGGGAGCTCGACCTGGTCCCTCTCCACGAGCGCGACGACGCGGTCACCGACGGGGCCACGCTGGCGATGCTCCTCACGATGCTGCTCTCCGGCGTCGTCATCACGCTGGCCGTCCTCGGGGCGTCGCTGCTCACGTTCTGAGCCCCTCGGGCTCGGCTGCCGCTCGCAGCCGGCATCGGCCGAGCGAGAGTCCTCCACGGACCCCGACCTGCGCAATCCTGTTTTATATCTGGATAGAGTAATTTTATTGCTCCATCTGATCCAGGTAGACAGGTTACCGGTTTCGCGGGCGCCGGGTTGGGCTGAGCTCGCCTCTCTCCCTCGGTCCCCATGCGTCTCTTTGCCCTCGGGCTCGTCGCCCTGGCCTTCGCCGCCTCGTCGCAGGCCCAGCAGGCCGTTCGCCCGGCCCCCGGTTCTACGTACGTCGTGCCGTCGCACCGCGGCGAGGCCGTGCGGATCACGACCTACGCACAGCGCCCGACCGGGCGGGGCCGACTCGCCGCTCGCTACGCCGGCATCCGGGCCAACCGGAGCCCGCGGCGCGAGGGGGGCGTCGTCGCCCGCGGGCGAGTCGCCCAGCGCGTGTATTCCTCCCCGCGCCACAGCTTCGTCAAGCGCGGCGGCTCGTTCTTCCAGGTCCTCCCTCAGAACTAGGCCGCTCCGCCCGGCTGGCGACGCCTGCCGCCAGCGCAGCGCGGCGGCCTATCGGGAGGCTGTCTGCGAGGCCGCGGCGAGCGCGTCGAGGACGATCCGCGGCGTCAGCACCCCGGGCAGGACGACGGGCTCGGCGCTGCCACCGGGATACAACACGTAGAGCGGCACGCTCCGGCGGCCGAACCGGTCGAGGTACGCTGTGATCTCGGGGTCCTGGCGCGTCCAGTCCGCGCGGACGGTCGCGACACCGGCTGCGTCGAAGGCCTCGCGGACGTCGCTGGCGTGGAGGGTCGTCTTCTTGTTGACCTGGCACGTGATGCACCACGTGGCCGTGAAGTCGATGAACACCGGCTGGCCGCTGGCGACGAGCGCCTGCACCTCGTCGGCCGCGAACGGCCGCCAGTCCTCGCGAGCCGGCGTGAGCGCGACGATGACGAGCCACACGGCGACGGCACCCGCGATCAGGCTCGACGCACGCGCCGCTGCGAAGGCCTTGCCGCGCACGCCGTAGCCCGGCCAGCGGCCCCAGGCCCACGCGCCGCCGCCGGCCGCGACGAGCGCCAGCAGCAAGACGGCGGCGGCGTCCAGTCCGCGCAGCGATCCGAACAGCCACACGAGCCACACGGCCGTCGCCAGCAGCGGAAAAGCGAGCACGTTCTTGAGCGTCTCCATCCACGCCCCCGGCCGCGGCAGCCGGTCGAGCCAGTCCGGCTGGAACGAGAGCAGCACGTACGGCAGCGCCATCCCGACGCCCAGCGCGGTGAAGACGGCCAGCGCCACCACCGCGGGCTGGACGAGCGCGAACCCGATGGCGCCGCCCATCAGCGGCGCCGTGCACGGCGAGGCCACGACGGTCGCCAGGACGCCCGAGAGGAACGCCCCGCTGAGGCCCTCGCGCCGGTCCAGCCGCCCGCCGACGGCCGCGACGCGGTGCCCGACCTCGAACACGCCGAGCAGGTTCAGCGCCAGACCGGTCATGAGCAGCGCCAGCCCGGCGACGACGGCGGGGTACTTCAGCTGGAAACCCCAGCCCGAGCCGTCGCCCGTGGCCTTGAGGGCGAGCAGCACGCCGGCCAGGACGAGGAACGAGACGACGACGCCCGCCCCGAAGGCCAGCCCGTGCGCCCGGAGCGTCCGCGCGCTCGCGTCGCGGTCGTTCACGAACCCGAGGATCTTGATGCTCAGGATCGGGAAGACGCACGGCATCAGGTTGAGGATCAGGCCGCCG
>CAYPVZ010000453.1:0-3284 GCA_964414235.1 uncultured Rhodothermales bacterium
ACGGCGCTCGGCTCCGGCGCCGTGCGGAGGAGGCCGTCGCCGGCGATGGCGAGGCCCGAGGCAGCCACGGCCTCGGCCGCGAGGCGAGCCATGACGGAGGCGCCGAGCGGCGAGAAGTGCGTGTCGTCGCTCAGACCGTCCGGGTAGTTCGCGGCCTCGCCGGGCGCGAGGTGGAGGAAGTACGCGACCGAGCCCTCGTCGCCCGCGGCGCGCACGGCAGCTTCGCTGGCGCGGTGCATATCCAAGAGGGTCACGCCCGTCTCGGCGGCGACGGCCCGCGTGAGGTCCGGATACACGCCGTGGACGTCGTAGAACTCCCCATCCCGGAAGCAGCGGCGGACGACGGGCGTCAGCAGCACCGGCACGCCGTCGCGCTGGCGGACGTCGGCGACGAAGCGGCGGAGGTTGGCCTCGAACGCGTCCGGCGGCGTGTAGCGGTCGGGCTTGCTCTCGGATTCGTCGTTGTGGCCGAACTGGATGAACACGACGTCGCCCGGCCGGACTTCCTCCAGCAGCGCATCCCAGCGGCCCTCCTCGATGAAGGTCCGCGTGCTCCGCCCGTTCCGCGCGAGGTTGACGACGCGCACGTCGTCCGTGTCGAAGAACGACTGCAGGACTTCGCCCCAGCCCGTCTCGGGCCGGCGGTCGGGCCGCTTCTCGGCCGCCGTCGAATCGCCCGCGATGAACAGATGGACCGGCCGCGTACGGCCGGCGAAGCCGACGAGCGCGGCGAGCAGAACGAGGCCGAGGAGGCGCGAAAGTGCGGGGACAGTCATTCGTTCGGGTTCTCGGATGGACTCACTCCCCCACGGTCACGACGACGGGCGTCGCCAGTCGAGCGGCTTCGGCGTCAAGGAGCGCCCACCACGCCTCGACCGAGTCGACATCGCCGCTGGCGGTCCAGCCGGCGCCGGCGTAGGAAATGATGGGCTCACCGGGCGTGGCCGGGACGCGCGCCATCAGATGCCGCCCGGCCCGCTCGACGCCGTCCAGCGACGCGCTCGGGACGATCACGGCCGTGCCGAGGTCGCCGTGGCCCCCGTTCTTCCGCTCGACCGGGCCCCACATCGCGAGCCACGTCCAGTCCGCTCCGTCGCGCAGCATGGAGACGACTCCCTCGGGCCGGTCCACAAGGCCGACGACGGCCGGGACGGCGGCGCTGAACGTGTCCTCCTGGCGGAACAGATGGCGGCCAGCGTCGATGCTCACGCGCTTGGTGACGGAGACCGCCGTGCCGCCCGCGTCGAACGGTCCGTAGTCCATCTCGAAGACGGCGCGGAGGGGCCCGTCGGCGAGGATCCGCCAGCCGTCGAAGTTCTCCGGGCGGTAGAGCTGACCGTCGCGCCAGACGCCCGATCCGCCCGCGCCCAGCGTCGTCCCGACCGAGTAGAAATCGGCGCCCTCGCCGCGGTCGACATGGTACTCGTCGTGGCCGAGGCCGTACCAGCGCTCGGTGATGAGGTCGTGCGTCCGCTTGAGCCAGACGTCGATGCCGGACGAGACGAGCGGCTCGAACTCGTCGGCCTCCCAGAGCCCCTTGCCGTACGTCCGCCAGGCGACGCGGTCGCTCTCCCACGCCATGTCGTCGCGGTAGTCGTCGTGCATCGCGTGGGCTCGGGCGGCGTAAGGCACGGCCGGCGGCGACGCCTCGATGCGGAGCGCCAGCGACTCGTTCGGCCACAGGTTCACGAGGACGAGGAGGTGCTCGGGCGTCCCGTCGGCGTCGAGGTCGAGCACCTGCGACGGAATCTCCACCCCGCTGGCGGTGACGGCGCGGACGGCGTCCGGGCGGAGGCCGGGGAGCGCGGCGGCGAGATCGGCCCACGCGATCTCGGCGACCTCGTCGGGACGGGTGTCGGCCGTCGGGTTGGTGACGGTGACCTGGACCGAAGGCTGGGCGAGCGCGCCGCTGGCGACGGCCGCCAGCGCAGCGAGGAAGAGAAGACGCATGGCTTAGCGAGAGGTGAGGCCGATCCGCTCCATCTCGACGCTGGCGAGGATGAACGGCCCGACGCCCTTGGGGTCGTCGGCGACGACGGGCTCGGAGAGGTAGTAGGCGTAGGTCCCGTCGCGGTCGTTGTCGCCCCCCAGCCCGCCGACGCTGACGACCTGCGTGAGGCTGAGGAGTCCGTCGTCGCCGGTACGGACGAACTCGTCGAGGAGCCCCCGGTAGCCACGCGTCGCCGCGCCGAGGTACCTGTCGTCATCCAGCCAGCCCTGGCGGACGCCTTTGAGCAGCGTGTAGACGAACATCGACGAGGCCGAGGCTTCGAGGTAGTTGCCCTCGCGGTTCGGCTGGTCGAGGACCTGCCACCAGACGCCCGATACCGGGTCCTGCACGTTGACGAGAGCTGCCGCGACCTGTCCGAAGAGGCGCACCAGTACGTCGTGATCCGGGTGATCCGCTGGGAACGTGTCGAGGACATCCACCAGAGCCATGGCATACCAGCCCATCGCTCGGCCCCAGAACTGCGACGAGCGGCCCGTCAGCGAGTCGGCCCAGATCTGGACGTGCTGCTCGTCCCAGCCATGGTAGAAGAGGCCAGTGGCGGGGTCTCGGAGATAGCGCGCCGCCAGGAGGAACTGGAGCGCGACGTGGTCGAGTGCCTCCTCGCGATGGGCGGCGTCGCCGAACTCCAGCGCATAACGCAGAGCGAACGGCTCGGCCATGTAGAGACCGTCGAGCCACATCTGGTACGGGTAGCGCTTCTTGTGCCAGTAGCCGCCCTCGCTGGTCGTCGGCTGGCCGTCGAGCTGGCGGCGGAGCGTGTCGGCGGCGGCGCGGTAGCGCGGATCCCTCGTCTCGGCGTCGAGCAGGAAGAGCAGCTTGCCCGTGTTGATGTTGTCGAGATTGAAGTCGGTCCGCTTGTAGCCCGCGATGGAACCGTCGGGCTGGACGTAGGCGTCGACGTTTGACTGGATGTAGTCGAGGTACCGAGCGTCGCCGGTCTCCTTCCACAGCTCCTCGATGCCGCGGAGGACGGTGCCGGTCTCGTAGTCCCACCGCTCGCGGACGAGCGGCCGGCGCGTCATGACGGCCTCGGCCATCCGCGCGGCCCACGGCGTGTCGGTCGCGGCCGGCGGCTGGGCGAGCGGGGCAGCGGCGCAACCCGCCAGCAGGACGGCGAGGATCGGAAGTCGGAAGCTCACAGGTCGGTCGGTGTGTGCGAAAGGCGGGCGGGCGGTACGGGCTGGCGGTCGACGCCGGGGCCGGCCCACGTCAGCGACGGGTCGCGCTGGCGCTCATCGTGTAGGGTGGACAGATGACCTCATCACCCGGCTCG
>CAYPVZ010000454.1:0-3282 GCA_964414235.1 uncultured Rhodothermales bacterium
GCCGAGGCCGCTCACGAAGCCGGCCGTGCTGGAGAGCGTGAGGTGGCGAACGACGAGCCGGTCGGCCTGCTCGTCGAGCGAGCCGCCGCCGGCACGGGCTTCGGCGGCGCGTTCCTGGGGGGTCCCCAGGCCGGGTACGCCGTCGAGGACGGAGGGGTAGAGCCGGTCGAGGACGAACCGGCGGACGCTTGTGGCGGCAGACATGGAGTTAGGGGGCGGGGGCCAGGCGGTCGAGTTCAGACTCGATCTCGCGGCGGAGAAGACGTTTGAAGGGCCGGGCCGCCAGTCCGAGCGAAGCCTCGATCCGGACCTCGTGGGGGCCCGCGTCGAGTCGGCCGCGTACGCCGCGGCCCTCGATGTGGATGGAGTCGCCGTCGTTTCGAACCGTGACGCCGAAGTCCTGGCGCAGGCGCTCGGCGACCTCTTCGGCCGCGTGGCGGGCGCCGTCCAGGCCGAGGTCGTGCGGGCGAGTGATGACGATGTCGGACATAGAGCCGGTACGCGTCCCCGGTCTGCCGGGTTCATTGACCGGGCGGGGGATCTCCCGAATACGCTCCGTCGTGAGGGCTCTCCCGCTGGCGATAGACATCGCCCGTCGCTCCATCACCCTCTTGCCCATGCTCGACGCCTTCCTCGGCCGCGCCCCCGTCCTCGGCGCCGATGTCTACGTCTCCGACACCGCCGCCGTCATCGGCGACGTCACGCTCGGCGACGGCGCCAGCGTCTGGTTCGGCGCCTCGCTGCGTGGCGACGTGAACTGGATCGAGGTTGGCGCAGGGTCGAACGTTCAGGACAACGTGACCGTCCATGTCTCGCGCGGGACGCACCCGTGCCGGATCGGGCGCGACGTGACGGTCGGCCACAATGCGGTCGTCCACGGGTGTACGGTCGAGGACGGCGCGCTCGTCGGGATGGGCGCCGTGATCCTGGACGGCGCCGTGATCGGGGCGGGCTCGACGGTCGGCGCGGGCGCTCTGGTGACCATGAACACGGTCGTCGCTCCCCACTCACTCGTGCTCGGCAGCCCCGCCCGCGTGGTCCGCCAGCTGACGCCCGACGAGGTCGAGCGCAACCGGGCCAACGCGGTGCACTACGTCCGCATGGGCCGGATCTACCTGGGGCTGGAAGACGAGGGCGGACCGAACCCATTCTACGTCGACACGCGCAGAAACGAACCCTAGCTGCCGCCATCTGGGCGTCTCAGGAAATCGGCGGCGCCGTCCACCCCACAGATCTGTCCATTCGAAGTGTCCTGAACGCGTATCAGGCCCTTCCGGAGGGCGAGGGAGGGCTCTGGTGCGATGTTTGGTAGCGCTTCCATTCTTCCCACCCGTCCCCCGCCATGACGCCTGCTCGACTCAGCCTCCTGGCCGCTCTGGGCGTCGCGTGCCTGGCCTCCTCGGTCTTCCTGTCGAAGGCCCCCCGAGTGGCTAAGGACGCGATCCTGGACTCGGTCTACAGCTAGACGGCTTCGGCCTCCGGGCGCTTCGCGCCCGTCTCCCCGCCCCGCCAGCGGCGCCCGACAGGCGCGCGCAGCGGGGCGGGTCTGTGTTCGGGTGGAATAGCAAACAGGGCAGATGCCTCCCCTGCACCGGGGATGGGCGGGGCCGAAGGTGAGAGGTCTCTTCAGGCGGGCCCGTCGCGTTAGAGGTGCCGGCCTGATTTCGCCGTTTTGCCCGGTCCTCACCGCATGCGCACGTCCCTTGTCCTCACGATCTCTTTTCTTTTTCCGGCGGTCTCTACGGCGCAGCCCACACATGTCGCTTGGCCCGTGACTGGTCCGGCGGTGCTTGCGGCCAGCCCGATCCAGGAGATGGGGCCCGCCGGCCGCGTCCATGGGGCTTCGCGCACGCCCGCCGCTCGGCAGAACCCGGCGAGCTGTGTCGGATCGGAGGTCCGCCACTTCGGTGACGACAAAACCCCCAGCAGGTACACGTTCGGGGTGAACGACTACGTGACGGGCATTCCCGGGCCGACGCTCGATGCTGAGGGCTGGTATGAGGCGATCGACGGTGTCGCGCCGGGCAAGGAGGTGTGCCAGGTTCAGGTGCTTCTCTCGACCTGCTCGAACGCGAGCGGTACCCTCGCCGTCCGAGTGAGCGTGTTCGCGGCCGACGCCGCCGACCCGACCTTTCCGGATCTCGGCGTCCGGCTCGGCGGGTCGAACGAGTTCGACCCGGCCACCGCCGGGTGCTCGGCATCCAGTTCGCCGGCGTGGATCGAGGTGCCGATGGCGTTCCCGGTCGACCTGGAGGATCGGTCGACGTTCGTCGTCGGGCTGGAGGTGGTGACGAAAGGGCCGGGCGACTCGGTCGTCCTGCTCTCGTCGGTGAATTCACAGGGGGGTGGGGCTGGAAACAACAGCGTCGACAGCAATAACTTTTCTGGCCTTGTCGACTACCTGGACTATGTCGGGATAGACTTCGACCTCGGCTTCCGGTTTAACAGCCAGACGGCCGCGTTCACGGGCGCCGAGGGCTGGCGTCTGTTGGCGGCGCCGTCGACCAGCGCCACGATCGGGGGGGGAGGCGCTGGAACCGGCGTTCTGGACGGTCTCTGGACGCAGGGCTATCCCGGGTCCGACGAGCCCGGAGCCGACGAGGCATCCGTCTACCGGTACGACGAGGCCGTCATCACCGACACGGACGCCAGCGGGACCGCCGACCTGGAGGACGGCTATGAGGTCGTGGCGAGTGCCTCCGACGCTCTCCCGCCTGGGACTGGTCTGGCCGTCTACGTCTTCGCTGACGACGACCTCTCGACGGGCGGTGTTCAGGGCGGTTTCCCGAAGACGCTCTCCGTGAGCGGTCCCGAGCCGACGGCGCCATTCGCGTTCGCCCCGTCGTTCACATCCTCCGGGAACGACGCGGACGACGGCTGGACCCTCCTCGGTAACCCGTTTCGTCAGGGCCTCGACTGGGACGCTGTGGGCTGGACCAAGACGGCCATGTCGAACGCGATCTACGTCTACGATCCCGTGGGGGATGTCTACCTGACGTGGAACGGGAGCACGGGTAGCCTCCTGTCGGGTGTGGTTGGCCCGTACCAGGGCTTCTGGGCGAAGGCGGTCGCGGCGACGCCCGCCCTCGTCGCACCCAGCGCCGCCGTGGGCAGCGGCGGATCGTTCATCGGCCGAACGGCGGCTGTCCCGGTCATCGCGCTCGAAGTCGAGACCACGATCGCCGGGGTGATCCGTACGGACCGGGCGTTCGTCGCGCTGCAACAAGGGGCGGCGGAGGGCATCGACCGCTTCGATGCGTACGAACTGGCCGGACTCGGGGC
>CAYPVZ010000455.1:0-3279 GCA_964414235.1 uncultured Rhodothermales bacterium
GCTATGAGCTCGATGATGGCTGGCGACTCGAAGCCCGCGAGCTTGTTCAACCCCGACGCGCTCCGGATCGCGCGCCGCTCCGCCAGCTCTGCGAACGTCGTTGCGAACGGGAGCCGGACGGGGTTCGGGCGCCGGGACGATCCCGAGCCCCACCGGACCGGCATCGTGCCAAGTGGGGCGTAGCGGTTCTTCAGCGTCTCGGCCTCGCCGCCCTCGACCTTGACCTCGACGTGGACGAGGTGCCCGATTCCCGAGGGGCCGATGTAGCTCTGCCCGGACTTCCGTGCGTGGGCGACGTAGACGAGCGCGACGCCGGCCTCTGCCATCCGGTCTGCGAACGTCTCGAAGTGCTTCGAGCGGGGGTCGACGTAGCTCAGCGAGTCGAGGACCACCATGGTCGCGCCGGTCCGTGCGACGAGACGGGCGACCCCGTCGAGTCCCTTCGAGCGATCGTAGGCGGCGAAGAGGAGGCCGTCGGATGTCGCGCCGAGGCGTCCTGCCTTCTCGGCGAGCGTCTTGCCAATCCCTTCCTCGGCCGCGATGAAGAGGACAGTCCCGACCTGGTCGGCCCAGGCATTCGCTAGGTCGAGCGCCCACGTGCTCTTTCCCTGCCCGCGCCTCCCCCACACGAGAGCGACGAACGCGAATGCCACGTTGCCGAGGAAGTCGCCAAGCGGTCCCCGTAGGGTGACGCCAGGGAACGAGCGGCGGGCGAGGTCGGAGGCTTTAACGACGGACACTGAGTCAGCGAGAGAAGCGGGCGAGGGCGAATCCAGCCGCGAAGGCGACCGCGACAGTGAGCGGGCCAGGCAGCGCCTGGGCCGCCAGTTCGGCGAGGTCGCGCGGGCCAAGACCAGAGGCGACGTCGCGGGCAATGGCCGGCAGGTCGACTTGGCGGAGGTAGGCCGAGACCTCGGGTTCGAAGCGACGCGTGAGGTCGTCGAGCGCGATCGGATCACGGGCATAGCCCGTTGCGATCAAGGCCGTCGTGACGAGGCGGGCCTCGTGGCCTTGCGCCAACCGTGTGGCGAACGAGGCGAGCAGCGCCGCGATGGGCGACGCGATGGCGCCGACATCGAGCAGTGGGGCGCCGAGCGGGTGGACCTCGGGGAGGAGCGTGCTATTCATCGTCCTCCTCAGTCAGTTCGCGGACAGCGGAGACGACGGCCGGAGCGAACGATGCGGCAGCCAGCGCGATGGCGCCGACTGCGATCCACTTCACGAGGGAAACAGTCCCCTTGCTGGCCCCGCCGATCACATCGCCGATCTCGTCGATGACCCCGTCTTGCTCGTCGAGGGCACTTCCGTCGGGGAGATCGTTGTAGACGATGGGGGCGGAGGCTCGGAGGTCCCCGCCGTCGGGCTTCACCGTCACGACGACGGGGCCCCGGTGCCCGCCCAGGAACAGCGTCGTTTCGCCCCGGCAGTCGTAGGGGTAGTCGAGCCGCCAGAGTGGGTCGGTCAACCTGAACCGCTTGGAGTCCAGGACGGCTCCGGTCCGCGTGCCCGAGCGGGCCTCCACCGTTACCGTTGGGCAGCCGCCGAAGAACGGGTTCGGAGCTCCGATCTCGACCGTGATGAACGACGGGAGCCCCGCCCGGCTACGGAGCCAGACGGCGATGTCGGGGGACCCGATGAGCGTCGCGACGGGAGCCTGGTCCGCCATCTACGCGCTCTTTCTGAGGAAGCGGTACGCGAGGTAGCCCCCACCCGCGAGCAAGAGGTACGTCCCCATCCCAGGCCCCTGGCTCGGGACCTGCGTGCCAGGCGGGAAGTAAGCTACCTCGCCCGTCTGCGGGTTCCGCACCTCCTGCCAGCCCCCCGGGTTCGTCCCACCGTACTGGACGCCCTGCGCAGAGTAAGCGGCCCGGTTACCGAAGATGGCGATGATCGCAGGCGTAGCAGCGCCGATGAGCTGCGTCAGGTCGTCTACCCAACTCCGGCCACCCGTCTGCTTCCCATCGCCCTGCTTGCGGTCCGAGAACAGGTCGTTCCCGAAGTCGAGTCCACCCCCGATCCCGGCCCCGCCGAACGGATCGAGCCCGAAGTTGCCCGAACCCAGGTTCAGGTCCCCGAACCCACCGGGACCGTAGTCAAAGCCGATGGGAGGGGCGCCGCCGAAGAGAGGGCCGATGTTGAATCCGAACATGGGTCAGTCGAAGAGAGGGACGGTGAAGCGGGGGCCGTTTGCCTGGACCTGACGGCCTAGTTGGGGCGTGCCTCCCTCGGTCTGGGGGAGGGTGGCGTCAGCGGCGAGCCAGACGCCGGGCGCGATCTCGACCTCGGCGTACACGTGGTCGTAGCCGTTGACGGTGGGGTCGTACCCGACGACGACGAGGCGGGCCGGCACGCCCAGCGAGCCGACGAGTGCGGCGATCAGGGCCGACGAGTCTTCGCAGTCGCCAATGCCCGAGGCGAGCACATCGGCCGGTGGCTGGACCAACTCGGCGCGCACCGGGTCGGGCGCGTAGCGGATGCTCTCCGCTACGAACGAGAGCACACCTTGCGAAACCGCGCGGGGATCGGTGAGCGGGGCGGGGTACGTCGCCTCCGCTGCCACCCGGCGGATCGTAGGGGACAAGCGCGCTGCACGGGCGAGGCGCGCAGCGACGTCCGCGACCTGCGCGGCCGAGCGCCAGCGGCGGAGCGGGCCTGTCCCCGTGGTGACCTCGCAGACGCCGCGCGCGCACCGGTCTCCGGGGCGGACGTGCCCGAGCACTCCATCGAGTCCGTCAACGAGGGCGGCCCAGAGGCCTGCGATGGTTGCGGCGGTCGTCATGCGAGCTCGCGGAGGCGAGCGAGGACAGCGGCCACATGGGGCTGAGCCGACTTGGGGATCTCCATGGAGAGGGCGTCGCTCAGCAGTGGCGCCCAACTCGATTGCGGGAGAGCTCCGAGTGTCCGAAGCATCCCTCGGTAGGGGATGATCGCGGGTGCCAGCACATCGGCGACGCGCTCGGGTGTGGCAACGCCGGCGACGAGCGCGCGGATGGCCTCACCGAACAGGTGGCGGCCCGCCACCAGCCACTCTCCGGACTCGACGGTACCAGACTCACGCGCTGCGGTGACGAGCTGGGCCACACGCTCGGGCGTGACCCCGGAGGCCGCGTCGAAGAGGACCTCGACGGCAGCGTTGACGGCGTCGGCGAGCGGCTCGGAAAGGGTCACGTCGGCTTCGGCAACGGCAACTGGCGCGGGAGCCAAGGCGACATCGGGGGCGCCCCCGTGTCCGTCGCCGCTGTAGGCAGGGGGCTCCCACGTCGGAGCGGGGGCAGGGGG
>CAYPVZ010000456.1:0-3273 GCA_964414235.1 uncultured Rhodothermales bacterium
CCCCCGCCAGCCCGACCGCCACCGGCACCTCGCCGGGACCGGAGAGCGTCGCCGGCAGGACCGCCTGCGCGCGCTGCGGCGCCCCGGGCTCGACCGCCGCCAGCCACACGGCCGGTGACCCGAGCGGCGCCAGCGACGGCGAGTCGATGGCGTCGGGACCAAGCTGGGCCCCGTCGATGAAGGCGACGACGGCGCCGCCCGAGATCGTCTGCCCTGCCAGCGGCCCCCCCTCGGCCGTCGCCGCGACGCGGATGGCGACATGCGGCGCGGGCTCCGCAGAGGCGAGCCGTGCCGTGCTCGACCCCGCCGGGGCCGTCAGCCGGGGGCTCGGCCCGGTGGCCCGCGCGAAGAAGCCGGCGCCGGCCGGGATCAGCCCGTCGGTGAACGTCGTCCCGTCGTCGGGCCCGGAGGTCGTCCGCGTCTGCGCATTTCGAGACGTCCACCCGTCGATGGGGTCGTAGAGGTACGCCGTGGGATCGATGTTGGCGGTCGTCGCGCGCGGGGTGCCGGCACCGTCGCCCCAGACGAGGTCCCAGTCGAGCGGGGAGCGGCGCGGGTTGCCGAGCAGGGTGAGGCCGTCGTTCGCCGGGTCGCCCGTGTTCGAGTACGTGAGCGAGAAGGCGAAGGGCAGCGCGGGCTCGGCGCCGAGGAGGGGGAGGGCCTTAGGGAAGCCGTCCGCGTCGCCGTCGAAGTCGCTGTCGTCGAAGAGGTAGACGGAGAGGCCGATGCCGGGCGGCAGGGCGCGGGCCGCGCTGGTGGGCGCCGCGTAGCCGCGCGAGGAGGCCGCCTCGGTGTAGGCGAAGACGTTGGGCTGGGAGACCTGGCACCCCGAGCCGGCGTAGTCGGCGCCGGGGTAGCACTGGGTCCAGAGCGGGTCCAGGAAGCTGCCGACGGTCTCGGCGTCGCCCGGCGCGGCGAGGAAATGCCACCCCTCGGCCCGCCCGACGGATACGGTCACGTAGGGGCCGAAGACATACGCCGCCCCACTGTTGCTTGTGGTGTTGCCGGCTCCGTCCTCACTGCTGGCTCCGACGAGGGCAGTGGAACCCTCGACGGCGACTGACGCCCCGAAGGCGTCGCCCGCATTGGCGTTGGACGCCCGGAGGAGCGCCGTCTGGGGCCAGGTGCCGTCGGTGCGTTCGAAGACGTAGGCCGCGCCCCCGGCGACGGTGTTGGACGGCCCGTCCTCATACGCCGCTCCGACGACGGCGACGCCATCGGAAACGGCGACGGCGACCCCGAAGTTGTCGTTGGGGTCCGGGTTGGACGCGCGGAGGATGGCGGTCTGAGCCCACGTGCTGCCCGAGCGTTCGAAGACGTAGGCGGCCCCACTGTTGAGGACGGCGTCGTCTGGCCCGTCGTCCAGGTACGTCCCGACGATGGCCGTGCCGCCGGAAACGGCGACCGTGGCTCCGAAGCTGTCGCCCGCGCCCGGGGTGGCCGCGCGGAGGAGAGCGGTCTCGCTCCAGGTACTGCCCGAGCGCTCGAAGACGTAGGCGGCTCCACTGCCACTGAGGGTGTTCGTCGGCCCGCTCTCGGAGTAGGCGCCGACGACGGCGACGTCGCCGGAGAGCGCGACGGCGTAGCCGAAGAAGTCGGAGGGGCCTGCATTGGAGGCGCGGAGGATGGCGGTCTGAGCCCACGTGCTGCCCGAGCGTTCGAAGACATAGGCGGCCCCACTGCCACTGACGGTGTTCGCCGCCCCGTCTTCCAGGTACGCGCCGACGACGATGGCATCGCCGGAGACAGAGACGGAGCGGCCGAAGAAGTCCGTCGCACCGGCGTTGGAAGCGCGGAGGACGGCCGTCTCGCTCCAGGTGCTGCCGGTCCGCTCGAAGACGTACGCTGCGCCGGCGTTGCTGAGCGTGTTGGTCGGTCCGTCCTCCTGGTACGCCCCGACGACGATGACGTCGCCGGAGAGGGCGACCGCGTAGCCGAAGTAGTCGGTCGCTCCGGCGTTGGAGGCGCGAAGGACGGCCGTCTGACTCCACGTGCTGCCCGAGCGCTCGAAGACGTACGCCGCACCCGGGTCGGTGAGCGCATCCGCCGCCCCGTCTTCCCGGTACGCCCCGACGACGGCGACGTCGCCGGAGAGGGCGACCGCGTAGCCGAAGTAGTCGGTCACTCCGGCATTGGAGGCCCGGAGGACGGCCTCCTCGCCTCGGGGCCCCGTCGTCACGGCTCGGGACTCGGCCGCCATGCCGGACGCGCCGACCTCGGGAAGAGACAAGGGAAGCTCGGCCCGTGGGGGCGGCGTCTGGGCGGAGGTGTAGGGCGCGGCGAGCATCGCCAGCGCGGCGAGCGTACGGAGGACGTGGAGTCGAGAGCGCAGGGACATGGGGGTGCCGGCGGGTGTCCCGATAGCTATCCCGTTCGGCCTCCGAGCCACATGGGCCGCCCCGCCCAATTGTCCGCCCGACCTCCGGTCCGTGCGGGGGCTTCCCCTACACGACAGCGCCCGCGCCCCTCACAGTCCCGTCTTCGGCAGAGGGGTAGCCTCGGGACATGATGCTGGATCTCGCTGCCGTCTTCCTCGCCGGCCTCCTCGGAAGCGCCCACTGCGTCGGCATGTGCGGCGGGTTCGTCGCGCTGCTCGGCGCAGGAGGAGGCCCCGGGCTGGCGGTTCGCCAGGGAGCCTACTTCTTGGGCAAGACGCTGACGTACGCCGCCTTCGGTGCGCTGGCGGGCGCGGCCGGGTTCGCGCTCCGCGAGGCGTTCGCCGGGCTGGGCGGCGTCGTGGCCGTCGGGCTCGGCGTGACGATGGTGGCGGCCGGGCTGGCCGTCTGCGGCCTGGCCTGGGGGAGGGGCGTCGTCGCTGGGCGACTGGCGGCGCGGCTGGGCGGCGTCGTGGGCCGGCTGGTCCGCTCGGATCGTCCCGGTGCGCTCGTCGCGCTCGGCATGGTCAACGGGCTCCTGCCGTGCGGGCTCGTCTACGGGATGCTCGCCGTGGCCGCCAGCAGCGGAGGCGCGGTTCGGGGCGCGCTTACGATGGCCGTCTTCGGGCTGGCGACGGTGCCGGCGCTGGCGCTGGCGGGCGTGCTGAGCGCGCGGCTTCGCCCGGCCCGCCGCCTCGCCATGCAGCGGCTCGCCGGCGTCCTCGTCGTCGCCATGGGCCTGCTGACGCTGGCACGGGGCGCCCACGCCCTGGCGATGCCCGAGGCCTCCTCAGGCTCCAGCATCTGCCACGTCGGGGAGCCGCCGCCTCGCCGTTGAGGCAACCGACGAGAGGCTCCCCGCTGGCGACGCGCGCCGCCAGCGGGGACAGGCCCTGCC
>CAYPVZ010000457.1:0-2034 GCA_964414235.1 uncultured Rhodothermales bacterium
TCGCCTCGGCGCCCTCGGGGAGGGCGACGTCGGGGGCCGCCAGCCGGGCGGGGAGCGTCGCGCCGTCGCCGCTCGGGGCCGCCGTCGGGGCGCTGGCGGGCGCGCTCGGCGTGCCGTGGGAGGAAGGGGCTTCCGGCCTCGGGGCCGAGGCAGGGGCCGCCGGGGCGCCGTCGCCGCTCGGGGCGGCCGGGCGGGCCTCCGCCTCGGGCGCGATCATGTGCGCCTTGCCCTCGTTCTCGGACGCCTCGGCGCCGATCGAGGCCGAGTAGGTCGGGCCCGGGTCGAAGTCGGCGAAGAACTCGCGCCAGCTGGCGCTGACGGACTCGGGGTTCTGGCGGTACTGCGCGTAGAGGTCCTCGACGTACCCGCTGTTGAATCCGAACATGTGCGTCGGCCGGACGGCCGAAAAGGAGCGTGGGGCGGCGTCCGAAAGTACGCGCCGGGCTCGGAGACGGATTCCCGAAGACCCTGTGCGGGCGGCGCCCGCCTCCGCCTCGCGGCCGAGGCGGGGGGACTCGGTGGCTCCGAGGACAGAGCCTCATGAGAGGCCCGGCATTCACCACCCCCTGTCCCCCTCCTCATCCGAGGAGGGGGACGTCGCGACGGACTATGGCAACCACACGGGCCGCCCTCCGGAGAGAGCGGCCCGTGTGGTGGGACCGGGGCGCAACCAGGCCGGGCTAGCGACCGTGCCGTCCGCCGCGCCGTCCGTCAGGGCCGTGCATTCCCCGGCTGCCCATGGCGAGGGCGCGGTGGAGGAAGACGAGATCCTGCTGGTCCTCGGTGAGGACGTCGGCCATGGCGTCGCGGTGGTCGCCGCGGGCCTCGCGGGTCGCCTCGCGGCGCTCGCGCATGGCGGCGCGGCGGGCCTCGCGGTCGACCTGGCCGTCCTCGTCGAGAGTGGGGCGCATGGCCGGGGACTCGCGGACGCGGTCGAGGCGGAACGTCTGGAGCTGGCGCTTCTGGGCGTCAGTGAGGCGGAGGGCACGGTCGCGGGCGGCCTCCTCGGCGTCGCGATGGGCCTGCCTCTCGGCCTGGCGCCGGGCCATCTCGGCCGGGAGCGTGGCGGCCATGCGGCGGGCGCCGTCCTCGCGGAGCGCGCGCGTCCGGTCGACGAACTGGTCGTCGGAGATGGCGCCGGCGCGGAGTTGCTCGGCGAGGGCCCGGGCCTGCTGGCGGACGTCGTCGCGGATGGCGCGGACGGCCTCGCGCTGGTCGTCGGTCAGGCGCTGGCGGGGCTCGCCAGCGGCGCGCTGGCCGGCGGGACGCTCACGGCGGCCGGCGCGGTCTCCGTGCTGCCCCTGGCGGGGGCGCTGGCCGTCGCTCGGTCGCATCCGGTCGCCACGGCGGCGGGCGGGGCGTTCGGCGCGGTCCGGGCGCTCGGCGCGGGCGGGACGTTCCGCGCGGCGGGCCTGGACGGCCTGCTGGAGCTGGTCGATCTGGGCGTCGGTGAGGACGGCCCTGACCTCGGCAGCGGCGGCCCAGAGGTCGGCGGCGGCGCCCGAGTAGCGGGCGGCGATGGCGTCGAGGGCGGAGGACTGGTCGGCCGAGAGCGAGAGGGTCTGGCCGAGCCGGTCGAGGCGGGCGTCGAGGTCGCGCGCGGGCTGCGCGCTGGCGGCGGTGGCGACGCCGAGCCCGAGGAGGATGGCGAGGCCGAAGCGGTAGAGGATGGGAGTGAGTCGGGGCATCGTCGTGGGGGGGGGGGCAGTGGCTGGCGGGGCTGACGGTACGGGCCATTCGGCCGGCTTCGTCTGCCCGGACTGCGATGCCACGAGACGGACGGCGGCCCGACACGATTCCGCCACATCTGCGGCGGGTTCGGCACAGTCTCGCCCCCAGTCACGATCGTGCCCCCCTCCATCGAGGCCCTGCTGAACCGGGCCGCTCCCATTCCGAACCCTCCCTGACGAGGTGCGCACCGCGTCGAGGCCGTGCCGAGCCGCTTCGAGGCCGTGCCGAGCCGCGTCGAGGCCGTGCCGAGCCGCGTCGAGGCCGTGCCGAGCCGCGTCGAGGCCGTGCCGAGCCGCGTCGAGG
>CAYPVZ010000457.1:2134-3267 GCA_964414235.1 uncultured Rhodothermales bacterium
TGAGCCGCGTCGAGGGCGTGCTGAGCCGCGTCGAGGGCGTGCTGAGCCGCGTCGAGGGCGTGCTGAGCCGCGTCGAAACCCCTTCACAATCGGCCGGCTGCGGGGGCGTTCGGTTACCGGAGGACCGTCATCGTGACCGTGGCGTGCGCCCCGCTGGCGGCCGTCGCGCGGACGAGGTAGACGCCGGGCGCCAGCCCCTCCACGGCCAGCCGCTGGCCGTCGGCGAGCGCGCCGTCGTGGAGGGCGCGGACCTCGCGGCCTCGCGCGTCGAGGATGACGACGCGCGCGGGCTCGGGCGCCGCCAGCCGCACGACCACCGAGGCCGACCGGGCCGCCGGGTTCGGGTAGACGCGGACGGCCAGCCCATTTCCTGCCGGCGGCGCGCTCTCGCCCGCCGTCCACACCGGGTCGACCGTCCGGAACACGCCGCCCACCCGGCGCCCGTACTCGTACTTCCCCGCCGCCGACGCCCACAGCCGACCGTCCGGGCCCACGACGATCTCCGATGGCACCGCCCACCACGCGGGCCACACCGGGCCCACGTCCTCCCACGTCGCGCCGCCATCGCGCGACCGGTACACCGGGTCCGACGCCTCCTCCCGCACGCCGCCGAAGTACACGTGGTAGACGTAGAGCGTCCCGTCCGGCGCCGCCAGGATCCGCCCGGTGTAGGCGTACCCGCCCGGGGCAGGCCCGACCTCCTCCCACGTCGCCCCGTCGGCCGACCGGAACAGCGAGAGGAGCGCGACGCCGTTGCCCTCGACGAGCGCAATCAGCCCGCCGCCGTGGCCCCCGTCGTATCGACCGGGTGCGATCCGGGCGAGCGACCACGCGGCGAAGGCGAGGCCGCCGCCGCCGGAGACGGCCGTCGGGGCCCACGTCCGGCCGCCGTCGTCGGAGTAGCCGAGGCCGCCGTAGCCGCCGACGACGACGCGACCGGGCACGGCGTCGGGGACGGCGTAGGCGACGGGCGTGAGGGCGAGGTCGGGCCCGTCGGAGACGGCCCAGGTCCGGCCGCCGTCGGTCGAGCGGAGGGCGGGCTGGGTCGCCGAGTCGTACCCGACGAGGAGGGAGCCGTCGGGGCTGCGGAACGGGAGCGTGTAGGCCCCGCCGTCGATGACCTCGTCCCAGTG
>CAYPVZ010000458.1:0-3265 GCA_964414235.1 uncultured Rhodothermales bacterium
GCCCGGAAGCGGACGTCGAGGGCGCCGCCGTCGCCCCAGCCGGCGCGGTCCGCCAGCGCCGCCAGCGCCGCCGTCAGCCCGAACGTGTCGAGCGCCGACGGCCGCAGCTCGTCGCACAGCGCCCGCAGCTCGCCGACCACGCCGGTCACGGCCTCGCGCGCCGCCTCGCCGCCCGCCGTCCCGCCCAGCGCCATCTGGACCGCGCAGAGGTCCTGCACGGGCCCGTCGTGCAGCTCGCGCGCCACGTGCGCCCGCTCGGCCTCGCGCGCCGCCGCCAGCCGCCGACGGAACTCGGCCCGCAGCCGCCGCGCCTTGCGCGCCCGCCGCTCCCACACCATCGCCCCGCCCGCCAGCCCGCTCCCGGCCACCGCCAGCAGCCCCAGCGCCAGCGTCCCCACCGGCACCGCCGTCGCCAGCCGGACGAACGCCCGGTCGTCCACGTTCAGCGAGAACGGCGCGTCCGTGTGCGCGGGCAGGCCCTCGGCCTCCAGCGCGCCCGCCCGCGACGCCCGCGCCAGCACGTCCACGAACGCCGCGTACGGGATCGACACGCGCGGCTGGCCCTCCGCCCCGGCCCCGAACTCGACGACGCTGTCGCGGACCACCGAGAAGTGGACGAGCCGGCCCCCGGCCTCGACGTAGCCCTGCGCCTGGCGCGGCACGGCGGCGCGGTCCGCCTGGGCCGTCGCCGCGCTGGCGGCCAGCGCCAGCAGGAGGGAGCAGAGCCAGGAACGGAGCACGGGAGCGAGGGCGGGGAGAGCACCAAGCTAGGGCGCCGCGCCCCTCAGCCCTGATCCGGACGCACTATCGCCCCGCCCGCATCCGTACCAGCATCGCCGCTGGCGCCGCCGCCGCTCCGCTCGCCGCCGGCTCCCACAGCCCGAACCGGTTCCCCTCCGGACCCGCCACCCGCCCGCTGCGCCCGCCCCGCCGTCCTCCACCCGGTCGTTCCCCACGAATGGGGCCGGGCCGGGGCGTCGGCCGCGTCCGCGTCGAAGACGGACCAGGCGGGTTCGCAACGCTCGCCACGCCCGATTGTGAAGGGGTTTCGACGCGCTTCGGAACGGTCTCGACGCGCTTCGGAACGGTCTCGACACGCCTCGCAAGACTCTCGACGCGCTTCGGAACGGCCTCGACACACCCCGCAACGGTCTCGACACGCCTCGCAACGGTCTCGACACGCCTCGCAAGACTCTCGACGCGCTTCGGAAGCCCCTCGACCTCGCCCGGAATGGCCTCGACCCGGCTCGGAAGCCCCTGGAGCCGCCCCGGAAGCCCCTGGAGCCGCCCCGGAAGCCCATCGGCGCGTCCAGGAACGGCTCCGAGGCGCGTCCGCACCCCCTCCGGCGCGTGCGGACGCCACCGCCGACCGGCCGACCGCCGCTACGGCTGGCGGGTCGGGTCGAGCAGGAAGACGGCCCCCGAGCGCGGGCCCATCGTGAACGCCCCCCCGTCGTTGGCCGGCCGCTCGCCCACGAACAGGCCGATCTCGGTGCCGTCCGCCAGCACGCCCACGCGCTGCGGCCGGTCCACGAGGTTCACCACCACCACCGCCATCTCACCCGGCGTCCGCCGGACGAACCGGAACAGGGTCTCCGTCGGGTCGAACGTCAGCGTGCCCCGCGCGAAGAGGTCGGCGTGGGCCCGCCGGAGCCGGAGCGCGTCGCGCGTGAACGCCAGCAGGTCGCGGTCCACTCGCACGGCGTCCGGGGCGTGCGTGCCCCCGCCCGGCAGCGCCGCCTCGGGCGTGTAGCGGAGGACGTCCCACACCATCGGCTTGCGGTCGTCGGGGTCGTCGGCGCCCCACATGCCCACCTCGTCGCCGTAGTAGACCTGCGGCGCGCCGGGGAGCGCGACCTGGAGCAGCCGGAACAGGCGCACCGCCCGGTAGGCCGCCGCGTCGGGCCGCGCGACGCGGTAGTCGGGCCGGTCGCGCGGCGTCTCGCGGTCCTTGTACGGCACGCCCGCGTTGGCCAGCGTCGTCGCCAGCCGCGGCGTGTCGTGGCTGCCCGACATCGACAGGAACGCCGGCAGCAGGCTGGCCGGCACGTCGGCGTAGACGCTGTCCAGCTCGGCTGCCGCCGAGTCCGGCGAGATCTGCGGCCCGGCCGGATCGAGCAGCTGCCGCAGCGGCCGGAACGGCCGGTAGTGCATCACCGCGTCGAAGGCGTCGCCGACGTACGGCGCCGGGTCGGACATGGCCACCGGCCACCGCTCCCACCAGATCTCGCCGACCAGCAGGGCCTCCGGGTTGATCGCCTTCGTCACGCGCCGCAGGTCGCGCCAGAAGCCCAGCGGGACCTGCTCGGCCACGTCCAGCCGGAAGCCGTCCACGCCGTCGGCCGGGTCGCCGTCGCCGTCAGGATCGAGCCAGCGCACGGCGACCGCCAGCGTGTGCGCCTTCGGGCCTGGCGCGAGGTCGCCCTCCAGCGGCACCCCGCGCGACGGGTCGCCCCGGAGGTCCACCTTCCGGAACTCGGGCAGCTCGCGGACGCCCGCCCAGCCCGTGTACGCGAACTCGTCGGTGTCCGGCGTCGTCGGGTCGTCCCAGGCGTCGATCCGGTACCAGTCCGCGAAGGCCGACTGGCGGCCGTTGCGGAGCACGTCCTGGAAGGCCCAGAACTGCGTGCCCGTGTGGTTGAAGGAGTAGTCCAGCACGATCCGCATCCCCCGCGCGTGGACGGCCTCAACGAGGTCGAGCAGGAGCCCGTCGGCGGCCGTCGTGCTCCACGTCTCAGGGTCGGCCGGGTCCTCCAGCGCGATCATCTCGCGGTCGCCCTCCGGGTCCGGCCCGAGCGTCGGGTCGACGTGGTGGTAGGCGCGGGCGTCGTACTTGTGGAGGCTCGGGCTGTCGTTGATCGGGTTGAGGTAGAGCGCCGTGATGCCGAGCGAGTCGAGGTAGGGCAGCGCGTCGATGACGCCCTGGAGGTCGCCGCCGTAGCGCCGGAGCTGCGCCGTGAAATAAAAGTCGCCGGGGCGGAGCGCGCGCTCCCAGTCGGCCTGCGCGTACCAGTCCGAGGTCCAGCTCTGCGGCGCCCAGCCGGCCGCCGCCAGCGAGTCGGCGCCGACCTGCGGCCAGGCGCCCTCCATGGCCTCCGGCGTCGGGTCGTTCGTCGGGTCGCCGTTGGCGAAGCGTTCCGGAAAGACCTGGTACCAGACCGCCGCGGCGGCCCAGTCGGGAACCGCGTGGTCGGCCCGCGCGGTCGGCAGCAGGCCGGCGATCGCGGCCAGCACGGTGACACCTGCTTGGCACTTTCGACCATCC
>CAYPVZ010000459.1:0-3262 GCA_964414235.1 uncultured Rhodothermales bacterium
TGCCGCCGACGTATCGCCAGGCAGAGGCGACGCTCAAATGTCCACACGACCTAGAACGCGGAGCAGTCGATGAGCGCGACGAGCCGGCAGGGGCGGATACGAGCGGTAGGGGCAGACGGACTGGGATCGAGGCCAGGGCCGTCGAAACATGGGGAGCTTGACGAGGGGGCCAAACGGGGCGACATACGCCCGCTCCTCACCCCTCCTCTGCGTGATCCGCCTCCACGCCCTCGCCGGCGTCTGCTTCTGGGCCGCCGCTGCCCTCGCACAGCCCGCTCATCTCGGCGTCCGCCTGGGATACGCCTCGACGACATTCACGGCCGACGACGTCTTCCTCACGACCGTCTGCTGCGCGGACCAGAACGAGTTCGAGCGTCGCGGCGGTGCGGAGGCGGCCGTCTCCCTGGCCTTCCCGCTCTCCGATCGGATCCGAGTTTGGCCTGAGATCGCTTGGGTGTACCGCGGTGCGCGGCAGACCATCCTCTACACCATCGACAGCGAGTACGACCTCCACTACTTTGACGTCACGGCGCTCGTCGAGTTTGCCGCGGTCGAGGTGGGGCCGGTGGCTGTCGTGTTGGAGGGAGGCCCCTCTATCGCGGTCCTCCTCGACGAGCGAGCGGAGACGACCTACTTCGGCGGTCCGTACGGCGATCAGCATGTCGTTCGGAACAACCTTCACGGGACGAGAGCGTCGTACCTGGGGGCGACGGTGGGTGCTGCCTTCCGGTTCAGTGGGCACCTCTCAGTCGGGGGCCGGTACTCCCGGGGCCTCACGCCGTTCGTCGATCCGCCCCCCCTCGAACCCGGAGGGGAGGCGAAGCACCTCGCGGCCTCGTTCGGGGTCGGCTACGTGTTCTGACCGGCGCCCTTGTGCTCGGGGACACGAGGTTCGGCTCTGGGCTGTCGGTTGGGAGTGGGCGGCGTCGCGCTTCCGAGCGGCCCGGCGCCGGTGGTCCCGCAGCGAGTGCGTAACGACGCCGCGGATCATGAGCTCCTGGTCCTCGGTGATCTCGATGGGGGGAATGCCGGGTTCGCCGCCAGCAGCTCGCCCGTCGCCCGGTCCAGACGAACCGCTTGGCCGTGAGCTCGCCGTCGACGGCCGAGGCGACGAGGGAGCCCGAGACGGGCTCGGCCGTCCGGTCGACCACGATGACGTCTGTTCGGGGAAGAGGGAGTCGACGTGGTGAAAGCGGCCTGCACCTCGCGGCCGGGACGGAGCACGAGGTGCTCATCGAGAGCCGGAGCGAGCGGGACGAGGCTGAGGCCGACTGGTTGTCGAAAGTATCCGAGCCTGTGGCACTCCCCGGGAGGCAGTTTCAGCGTGCGTTTTCGAGTGCGTCGTACGGCCGTGCGTACGCCGAGAGCGGCACGTAGGACTGTCGAGGCGGGAAGCCTCAGGAACCGTGACGGAACGGCTTCGACGATTGGGTAAGGCGTGAGCCCAATCAGTCCGGTTGATACCTGGGGGGCACCTCGGAGGAACACCGGCTCAGAACGACCTGATGCGCGGTGTTTGGGGCGATTCTGAGACTCTGTTCGGTGCCGGAGGCGGGACTCGAACCCGCACGCTCGTGAAAGCAACAGCTCCTAAGGCTGCCGTGTCTACCGTTCCACCACTCCGGCGTGCCCCGACGTGGCCGGGACAGGCGAAGATACCGGCCCCCGTGCCTAGTGCCTCGTCGTTCCGCTGGCGGTGCTCGTCGCCAGCCGGACGAGGGCGGGCGTCACATCGAGGAGGGAGGCTGCGTCCGCCAGCGCTTCGGCGCCTGCGCCCCAGGCGAGGAGGGGGACGGGGTGGCGTGTGTGGCTTTTGGTGGAGAGGTCTTCCAGGTTGCCGTGGTCGCTCGTGACGACGAGGAGGGCATCGTCGGGGAGCGCGTCGAGGAGGGCGCCGAAGAAGCGGTCGAGCGCGCCGAGGACCGTGGCGGCACGCTCGGCCTCCTGGCTGTGGCCGGCCTTGTCGGTTTCGAAGTATTCCTGGAGCACGAACCGGTGGGCGTCGAGGAGGGCCGCGAGTCGGCGCGCGGCCTCGGCCTCGGTCGTCGGCGTGTGGGCAGCGTCGAGAAGGCGCTGCCATCCGGCGCCTGTGAGGTCGGCCGGGAGCGCACGGCCCGCGGCGAGGTCGTCGGCGTCCCGGAGGCGAACGCCGGCGGCATGCGCCGCCAGCGTGGTGACGGTCCACCGTCCCCGGGCCTCGATCATGCGGAAGAAGCGGTCGGGGTAGGCATTCGCGAACGCGAGCTGGTGGGGTGGGAGGCCCGCCGCGACGAGCCGGGCGAACACGCTCCGGTCGGAGACAAGCGGCCGGACGGTAGTCGGCGGATAGGGACCGAAGTGGCGGCCGTGGCGCTCGGCGGCGTTCGCTCCCGTGAAGAGCGCGGCCTGTCCGGTCCCGCTCTGCGGCAGTCCTTCCACGCCGAGCGTCGCGTCGATGGGCACGAACACGTGGCGCGGCTGGCGGATCGGCTCGGCGTCGGCCGTCCAGCGCTGGCCGCCGGCCATCCGCTCGAAGGCGGGCAGGTGGAGCGTGGAGAAGGGATTGGCGTTCGTCGCCGGTCCCAGCCCGACGCCGTCGAGGAACACGAAGAGAAGGCGTGGCACGGCGTTACGCGACGAGGGCTGCGACGGTCTTCGGGTCCTCCACGGCGTGCGCTTCGGCGACCCAGGGAGCGTCGGAGGGGGGGACGAGCGCGATGGGGCGGCCGGCGTCGGCTGCCCAGGCGGCGGCGCGGTCTTCGGGCGAGTCCGGCGGCGGCGCGACGGCCAGGACGACCCGGCCGAGGGCCGACTGGACGAGCGCCCGCTCGTGGTCGTCGTGCGGGAACGGCCCGTGCGCCATGTCGAACGGTGAGACGAGGAGGCCGCCGGCCCGCGTGAGCGCCGTCGCGGCCGGCCGCATCGAGCGCTCCAGCTTTGCCAGCCCGGCGCCGACGACGGCCACGGCTGGCAACCCGGCTCCGAGCGAGAGCTTCTGCAGTGCGAGGTCCACCCCGTGCGCCGCGCCGACCACGAGGCCGCGCCCCCGCGCGAGCACGTCGCTGGCGACGGCCTGGGCCGCCTCGAAGGGCTCGGACGCCAGCGGCGCCGCGGCGAGGACCGACAGCGCCGGCCACGCGAGGGCCTTCAGGTCGCCGAAGGCGTAGAGCACGACGGGCCGCCCGGCGCGTGGCAGCCCGTCCAGGCCGACGGGCCAGGCGTCGGCGCCGGGCGTGAGCACGTGGATGCGCCGGTCGGCCCGCGCCGCCAGCCGCTGGCGGGC
>CAYPVZ010000460.1:0-3259 GCA_964414235.1 uncultured Rhodothermales bacterium
GGGCTTCGAGGCCGCGGGCCGCCGTCCGGAATGGGCTGAAGGAGCGGAGCGGAGAGAGCATGGCTAGCCCGCGCGTCCGGTGATGCCCGTGCGGATCTGGGCGAAGTGCTCGTGGAGCGCGCGGCTCGCCAGTTGGGCGCGCATCTGGGTGTCGGCGATCTCCATGAGCTCCTCCTCCAGCTGCGGCGGGCGCCCCTCCTCCATCATCTCCGCGGCGACGTCATCGACCGACCCGCCCCCGCGACGGGCCTGCTGGAGCGAGTCCTCGAAACGGACCGCGAGGCGATCGTAGCCGGGGGTGTCGAGGTTCGCCACGTTCGAGGCGAGGCCTTCGAGCCTCCAGGTGTACGCCTGCATGGCGTTCTGGAGGAGGCGGATCGGAGAGGGCGTCACGGAGGCGGGAGGAGGTCGCCCCGTCCGAACCCAAGGCCGTGCCGAACCCGGCTCTACCAAGCCGCGGCCCTGCCCACGCCCCGGGGAAACCCGCGAATGGCCTATTCGAGGCCGACCTCCCCGACTCGAACCTCGTCCGACACGGGAAAGACCTGCCGTCCCCGGCAACATTGGCCGCGCCCGTGCCGACCAGCGACCAACTCCCGAACCCCCGGGGCGGTTGGGACTCCCGGGCGTTTAGAACCCGTTTAGATTAGGATTTGGTCTCGGAACCATGTCTCCCGCATGCCCCTCGGTTCTCAGGGCTCCCCCCGCCCCCGCGTTCTCTTCGTCGACGACGAGCTCCCGCTCCGTGACGTCGTCTCCCGCCTGCTCGACCGGCGCGGCGTCGACGTCACCACGGCGGGCGACGCGGTGGCCGCCGTCGAGCTCCTCCGCGCGCAGTCGTTCGACCTCGTCCTGACCGACTTCCAGATGCCGGACATGGACGGCTTCGCGCTGCTCGCCCACATCCGCGAGCACTACCCGGAGCTCCCGGCCATCATGCTTACGGGCCACGCCAGCGTCCAGCATGCGGTCCAGGCCATGACCGGCGGCGCCGTCGACTACCTGCCCAAGCCGTTCGCGGTCGACGCGCTAGCGGACCGCGTGCTCGGCCAGATCGAGACCCGCCGGAGCCGTCCGGATCGCAAGCGGCTGGCAGCGGGCTCTCCCCTTCCTGTGCCCGCCCGGCCGTCGTCGGGCGGCGTTCGCTTCGTCGGCGAGCACCCGGAGATCGTCGCGCTCCGCGCGCTGGCGGACCGCGTGGCGGCGAGCCGGGCGCCGGTCTTTGTCCACGGCGAGAGCGGGACCGGCAAGGAGGTCATGGCGAAGTACGTCCACGAGCGGAGCGGCCGGACGGGCCCGTTCGTCGCCATCAACTGCGCGAACCTGCCGCGCGAGCTCGTCGAGAGCGCGCTGTTCGGGCACAAGAAGGGCGCCTTCACCGGCGCCACGGCCGACCACGTCGGCGTGTTCGAGGAGGCCGACGGCGGGACGCTCCTGCTCGACGAGGTGACCGAGGTGGACCCGGCCGTGCAGGCCAAGCTGCTCCGGGTGCTCCAGGAGTCCGAGGTCCAACCCGTCGGCGCGCGCCGGCCGAAGTCCGTCGACGTCCGCGTCGTGGCGACGACGAACCGGGACGTCGGCGAGGCCATCGCCCGGGGCGACTTCCGGGACGACCTCTACCACCGGCTGGCGGTCTTCCCGCTCAGCCTGCCCCCGCTCCGCGACCGCGGCGACGACGTCCGGCTGCTGGCCGAGCGGTTCGTCGAGAAGTACCGGGCGCTCTACGGGCTCGGGCCGAAGACGCTCGCTCCCGCGCTCTTGGAGCGGTTCCTCGCCGCCGACTGGCCCGGCAACGTCCGCCAGCTCGAAAACATGGTCCACCGCGGCGTCGTGCTCTCGGCCGACCGCGAGACCATCGAGGTGGGCGACGTGGTCCACCCCGGCCTCGCCGACGCGGCGCCGGCCGACGGCGCGCGCATGCTGGCGCCCCGCGCCCACGCCGTGACGACGCTCGACGAGATGGAGCGGACGATGATCCTAGAGGCGCTGGTCGCCACCGACGGCAACCAACTCCAGGCCGCCGAGCGGCTCGGCATCAGCGACCGGACGATCCGGAACAAGCTCAAGCGGTACCGCGAGGAGGGGTATGTCGACTAACGGCGTTTCGTCGCAGGCTCAGGACGCCTCCTGGGAACTGGCGAGGTCGCGCGCGGCCGCCTCGGCGATCCGGTCCACCACGGCCGGCTGGTCGTAGTAGCCCGTGCGGACGCGCTCGCGAAGCTGGTGAAGACGGGCCGGGCTCAGTTCCTCGCCGGCGCGGAGCGCGACGCGGGCCACCTCCATCTCGAGCGTGGGCGCGGCCGGAGCCGCGGCGTCGGCCTGGGCACGGGCGGCAGCCGAGATCTCGACGCGGTCGTGGTCGGCCGCGGCGCCGCTGGCGGCGGGCGCGGAGCCAGCCTCGCGGGGCGGAGCCTGGCCGGTGCGGGCAGACTCGACCGCCTGGGCCGGCGGCGCCGAGCGGGGGTCGGAAGCGGAACGGACGTTCATGGTGGGATGGGGGAAGCGGGCCTCGGGGCCTCTCCAGCTCTCATCGAATGGGCGTCGGAGACCTTAAGCCCCCCGCCAAAAAAATTATCGGGGCGCCGTGTCGACGACCGAGGTGTGGGCGAGCGTGGCGTAGCGGGCGGGCGCCGCCGCGGCCCGGCTGGTCGTCGCCAGCGCGTCGGCGAGCGCGGCGGTCTCGCGGGCGAGCACCTGCCGAAGCGTCTCGCCCTGGTCGCGAAACCGCGCGATCAGGGCCGCTGGCGGCGGCTCCAGCGTGGCCCGGTCGATGTCGCCCAGCAGCCAGTCACGCTCGTCGAGAACCCGGGCGGCGGCGGCGAGGTCGCCCGCAGCGAGGGCGGCGACGAGGCGGTCGCCGGCATCGAGAAGGGCGTCGTAGGGGAGCGTCGGCACGGGCGGGGCGCGGTCTAGTAGTAGAACAGGGAGGCCAGGGACGACTGCTGGGTCTGGGCCCGCGTCGAGATCTCCTGGAGCTGGTTGAACTGGGCCCGCAGCGTCTCCTCGCGGCTCGCCAGCCGGGCGTCCCACCGCTTGATCTGGTCGCCGAGGCGCGCGATCCGCGCGTCGGCGTTGGCCTTCCGCTGGGCAATCACGCCCTTCGAGCCGAGGAGACCACCGATGCGGGTGGCGAGCCGTGCGGCGACGCCGTCGTCTCCGCCGAGCAGCGCCGCGACATCGCCGGGCGTGTCGGCGAGAGCCGTTTCGAGCACGCTCGTGTCGCTGAGGGTGAGCGTCCCGTCGCGCTCGGTCGTGATGC
>CAYPVZ010000461.1:0-3255 GCA_964414235.1 uncultured Rhodothermales bacterium
CACGAGGAGGTCACCGATGGTGAAGCTGTCGCCGACGACCTCGACGAACAGCCCGAGCTTCGAGCCGAAGTACCGGTTGATGAGCGCGGCATTGACGCCGGCCTCGGCCGCGATCTCGCGCACGCCGACCTGGCCGTAGCCGGCCGCCGAGAGCTGGCGGCGGCCGGCGGCGAGAAGCTTGGCGCGGGTGGCGGCGCGGTCGCCGGTGACGGGCGGCTTGGGGCGGGCCATGGAGAGAGCGGCGCGGCAAGGAGCGCAGAGGAAGGTATACCGCTGGCGACCTCGCTCGGCTCCCGGAGGCGTGGTATCTGCCGAGGACCATCGGCCGTTCCGTTGCCGGTCCCGGAGCCGGGTCCGTACCTTCCCGGTCGCCCTTCTCTGCACGCCCCATGCCTCCCGAGGCCGCCGACCTTCGTTATCGCCGCGTCCTCCTCAAGCTCAGCGGCGAGGCCCTGCTCGGGTCGCAGCAGTTTGGCATCGACCACGGCGTGCTGGGGCAGTACGCCCGCGACGTGAAGGAGGCCGTCGATGCCGGGGCCCAGGTGGCGCTCGTCATCGGCGGGGGCAACATCTTTCGAGGCGTCTCGCCGCAGGGCGCCAAGATGTCGAGCCGCGCCCATGCCGACTACATGGGCATGCTGGCCACGATGATCAACGGGATGGCGCTCCAGGACGCCCTCGAAGGCGTCGGGCTGCACACCCGCCTCGTCTCGGCCATCGACATGAACGAGATCGCCGAGCCGTTCATCCGGCGCCGCGCGATCCGCCACCTCGAGAAGAGCCGGGTCGTCATCTTCGGCGCCGGCACCGGGCACCCGTACTTCTCGACCGATACGGCCGCCGCGCTGCGCGCTGCCGAGGTCGAGGCCGAGGTCATCCTCAAGGGCACGCGCGTGTCGGGCGTGTTCACCGCCGACCCCGAGCGCGACGCGACGGCCCAGCGCTACGAGGCCATCTACGGCGCCGAGGTGATTCAGCGCGACCTCAAGGTGATGGACCTCACGGCGATCACGCTCGCCAAAGAGAGCGGGCTGCCCATCCTCGTCTTCAACATGAACGAGCCCGGCACCTTTGCCCGGGTCGTCCGCGGTGAGCCGGTCGGGACGACCGTCCACTGGGACGCGACGGCCGAGCCCGCCGTCCTCGCCGCCGCCTGACCCGCTGGCGACCGCCGCCAGCGCCCGCCGTTCCGACGTTTCCGCAGACCAGACCGATGATCGACCCCCAACTCCAGGAGGCCCTCGACGAGGCCGAGATGCACATGGACGCCGCGATGGACCACCTCGGCCACGAGCTGGGCACCATCCGCGCCGGCCGCGCCAACCCGCAGATGCTCGACAGCGTCCGTGTCGAGGCCTACGGCTCGTCGATGCCGCTCAACCAGGTGGCCAACACGGCCGCGCCGCAGTCCGACCTCATCACAGTGACGCCCTACGACAAGGGCACCATCGGTGCCATCGAGCGCGGGATCACGAACGCCAACCTCGGCCTGAACCCGACCAACAACGGCGTCCAGATCCTCCTCTCGATCCCGCCGCTGACCGAGGAGCGTCGCCGGGACCTCGCCAAGGCCGCCCGCGCCAAGGGCGAGGAGGCCAAGATCTCGGTCCGCAACGCGCGCCGGACGGCCAAGGACCAGATCAAGAAGACGGCGACCGCCGAGTCGCTCTCGGAGGACATGGAGTACGAGGCCGAGCAGGCGCTCCAGGAGCTGACCGACCAGTTCGTCGCCCGCATCGACAAGACGATCGAGGTGAAGGAGACCGATATCATGAAGGTGTAGCCGTGCCGCTGGCGCCGCGCGTGGTCGACCGCGCGGCGTGTGGTTCTTCGGCGATCCTCCCAAGCGGCCCCGGCCCGGGTCGTGTAGATTTCTGGCCCCCGGAGAGGTGCCCGAGTGGCTGAAGGGGCACGCCTGGAAAGCGTGTGTGCGGGTAACCGTACCGAGGGTTCGAATCCCTCTCTCTCCGCTGATGCGCCCCGCTGACGCCTGCCGCCAGTGGGGCGCGTCGTATAGAGGGGGCGGCGGCGATGATCGCGTGTGGGGGTGGCCCCGGCAGCGTGCCCCGTCCGTTCCCGCCAGACGACGGCGCGATCCGGCCCGATCCTTCGCGATGCGGGCCCGTCGGGGTCCGAACGGACCTCCCTTAGCCAGCCTCGTCATGCTCGATCCCCGTTCTGTGCCCCCAGTCGATGCGTTGCCTCGCCTCATCCAGGGCGGGATGGGGGTCGGTGTGTCGAACTGGCGGCTCGCCCGTGCCGTTTCGAGCGAAGGCGCGCTCGGCGTCGTTTCTGGGACTGCCCTGGACACGGTCGTCGTGCGGCGCTTGCAGGACGGCGACCCTGGCGGCCATGTCCGCCAGGCGCTCGCGGTATTCCCGATCCCGGGCGCAGCGGACGCGATCCTCGCCCGCTACTTCCGGCCCGAGGGGCGGCCGCTGGGCACGCCCTACTCCGTGCTCCCGATGTACCGCAAGACGGTTCGGCGCGAGCGCGCGCTCGTGACCGTCGCCAGCGCCTTCGTCGAGGTGTGGCTCGCCAGGCAGGGCCACACGAACCCGGTCGGCATCAACCTGCTCACGAAGGTGCAGATGCCGAACCTGGCGGTCCTCTACGGGGCCATGCTGGCCGGCGTCGACGTCGTGCTGATGGGGGCGGGCATTCCGCGCGAGGTGCCCGGCGCCCTCGACCGACTCGCCCGGCACGAGCGGGCTACGCTCCGGCTCGACCTGGAAGGCGCGGCGGCGGCCGACGCGGAGGACCTCGTGTTCGACCCGGCCGACCTCTGGGACCCGCCCGCGGCAGAGCTCCAGCGTCCGCTGTTCTTCCCGATCGTCTCCAGCCACTCGCTGGCCACCATGCTCGCCCGCAAGGCCACGGGACGCGTCGACGGGTTCATCGTCGAGGGACCGACGGCCGGAGGACACAACGCGCCACCGCGTGGGGCGATGACGTTCAACGACCGTGGAGAGCCGGTCTACGGCGAGCGCGACGTCGTCGACCTCGACGCCCTCGCGGCGCTCGGCCTCCCGTTCTGGCTGGCCGGCGGCGTGGGCCACCCCGATCGTGTCCGCGAGGCGCTGGCGGCCGGCGCGGCCGGCGTCCAGGTCGGGACGCTGTTCGCCTACTGCGACGAATCCGGGTTCACGCCGGACCTCAAACGGGCCGTGCTCGAACAGGCGTCGGCCGGTGAGGTCGACGTACGGACCGATGCCCGCGTCTCGCCGACGGGGTACCCGTTCAAGGTGGTTTCGT
>CAYPVZ010000462.1:0-3254 GCA_964414235.1 uncultured Rhodothermales bacterium
GTGCACGAGGTTTCTCGCCTTCAGCGGGTCATCGTCGAGGAACCCGACCGGCTTGAGGCCCGCCGCAGGTTGGCGGAGCAACTCGCGAGCCAGCTGGGCACCGGCCTCGCCCGCGCCGACGATGAGCACCCGGCGGAGGTCGGTCGCGGTCTTGGGCTGCCCGAACTGCTCGTGCCGGAGCCGGCGCGACATCCGAGCCGCGCCGAGCGCCAGCAGCGCGACGGCCGCCTCGATGAGAGGAATGCTGCGTGGAACGCCGATCTCCCTCGGGCCCAGCACGTTCCACAGCGACACGCTCACCGTCAGCAGCAGGGCGACGCTTCCGACGGCGACCGCGAGCCGAAACAGGTCGCGCACGCCGACCCATCGCCACGGTCGCAGGTGGAGTCCCAGCGACACCACGGCGACGGCCTTCAGTCCGATGCCGAGTGCCGTGTAGGCCACCAGCCCGGGGAGGTAGTCCGCCACGGACGATTCCAGCCGGAGCACGAAGGCGATGGGCGCCGCCATGCTCCAGACCAGGACGTCGAGGGCGATCTTGGCGCCCGCCAGCGGGTCGCGCCAGCGGTAGCGACGCTTCGTCTCGGTGCGCATGTTCAGACGGGAGAGGGGGCCTCGAGGCCTACCGGAGCGATCCGATAAGGCACAGGGTAGCGGCTGAAGGTAGGGAGGCGCACGTGAACAGAAGAGGGCCTTGTGTGGAGAAGCGCCTTACTTCGGAACGAGCGCTTCTCTCGGGCGGCACGTGAACATGGGTTCCCTCTCTGCAAGCGTCGCCCCCGCTCGAATCGGCTGCTCCCCCATGCCCCGCTGGCGACCGCCGCCCGCGAGACCCGGCCTGTGCTCAGGCGGTCCCCTCGGAGCGCCGGGGTCGCCCCGCCTCCAGGCTCTTCTCGACGAACTGGATGACGGCCCCGGCGACGTCCTTGCCCGTCGAGCGCTCGATGCCCTCCAGGCCCGGCGACGAGTTGACCTCCAGCACGAGCGGCCCGCGGTCCGACTGGAGCACGTCGACGCCGGCCACCTTGAGGCCCAGCGCCTTGCACGCGGCGATGGCCGTCTTCCGCTCCGCCGGGCTGATCTTGATCGACGCCGCGCTCCCGCCGCGGTGGAGGTTCGAGCGGAACTCGCCCTCGGCGCCCTGCCGCTTCATCCCCGCGATCACCTTGTCGCCGACGACGAACAGCCGGACGTCCGCGCCGCCGGCCTCCTTGATGAACTCCTGCACCAGCAGGTAGGCCTTCATCCCGCGGAACGCCTGGATCACGCTCTCGGCCGCCTTCTTCGTCTCGCAGAGCACCACGCCCACGCCCTGCGTCCCCTCCAGCAGCTTCACGATCACCGGCGGCCCGCCGACCGACTTGATGAGGTCGTCGGCCGCGTCGGCCTGGTGGGCGAAGGCCGTGCGCGGCAGCGCGATGCCCTTCTTGGCCAGGAACTGGTGGGCCCGCAGCTTGTCCCGCGAGCGCGTGATGCCGACGGCCGTGTTGAGCGTCCACACGCCCATGGCCTCGAACTGGCGGACGATGCTGAGGCCGTAGAAGGTGATCGACGCCCCGATGCGCGGGATGATCGCGTCGGGCGGGTCCAGCCGCTCGCCGTGGTAGTGGACCTCTGGGCCGGTGGCCGTCAGGTGCGCCGTGCACCGGAGCGTGTCGAGGATCTGGACCTCGTGGCCGCGCGCCTCGGCGGCCTCGACGAGCCGGCGCGTGGAGTAGAGATCGGGGTTGCGAGAGAGAAGAGCGAGCCGCATGGAAGACCCGGGGCCTGGACGAGAGAAGAGAGAGGAGACGCCAACGCCGACCGCGCGCGTCCGGTCCGATGCGCCTATTCGTAAAATGCGCCGGGGTGCTTGGGGCGCCCGAGCAGGAAGGACCCGCCCGAGTCGACGAGGACGCGGCCGGACATGGCCTCGCGGCCGAGCAGCATCGGGAAGCGCATCCCGCGCCGGTCCGTCAGCGTCACCTCCACCGGCCATTCCGGCGCGTCGGCGCGGATGCCGAGGCGGAGCATGGCCTCGATCACGATCCGCAGCTCGGTGTGCCCGCTCGACGACGTCACCTCGCGCTCGTCCACCACCGGCGCCTCGCAGCGGACCGCCAGCTTGCGGCCCCTGAACAGCGGGTTCACCACGAACTGCACGTGGGCCTCCCCGTCGCGCTCGACGTGGGCCACGTCGTGGGCGTGCAGCGCCGACGTCCGCGCGCCGGTGTCGATCTTGGCGCGGACCGCCGGCAGCCCCATCTCGGGGAACGCCAGCCACTCCTGCCATCCGACGGTCACGAGGTCGCTCATTCGTCCGGGTAGGCGATGCGGTAGATCCAGTCGTCCCAGGCCGGCTCGGACTCGAACCGGACGCCGCGCGCGAGCGCCCAGCGCTGGAGCCACGACATGCCGGCCCGGCCGGTGTACGTGTCTTCGGACCGGTACGCCGGGTCCGCCAGCGCCTCGTCGAGCGAGACGAACCGGTAGCCGCGCTGGCGGAACGTGTCGAGCAGGGCGCCGAGGTGGTCCGCGTTGAGCGCGTTGGCGTGGATCAGGAGGACGTGGGCGATGTCGCGGCCGAAGAGGTCCCGGCTGAGGCCTTCGAAGTAGGCCGCCGTCGAGTCCATGTAGGCGAGGTACGCGTCCGCGATGCGGTCCTGGAGCGCGTCGTCGCCGGCCGCGCCGTCGTAGGCAAAGGCGTAGATGTACTCGCCGTTGTCGTGGGTAACGGGCGCGACGGTGTAGCCCTCGCCCGCCAGCCACGCCTCGAAGGCCCGCTTCGTCTCCGGGTCGGGCCCGACGTTGAGGTAGGGGTGCCGGAAGTAGCGCGCCGAGTCGCCGCGCGCCGCCAGCAGCCGGTTCGTGACCACGGCGCCCCGGCGGACCTGGTCCTCGAACACGTCCAGCGGCGTGTCGAAGAGGGAGACGTGGTCGACGGTGTGGTTGCCCAGGTCCAGCCCGGCGCCGACCCACTGGCGGAGCAGGTCGGCGCGAGCCTCGCGCTCGCCCGCGACGTCCAGCTTGCCCTCGTTGACGAAGCCCGTGACCGGGATGCCCGCCGCGGCGATCTGGGCCAGCAGGTCGCGCGTCACGCGCTGCATGGCGGCGAGGTCGCCCGCGCGCTGGGCCGGCAGGTCGTCGATGGTGACCGCCAGGGTGTGCGGCGTCGCGGCGGGCGCCGGCGGCTGCGCGCACGCCCCGCTGGCGACGGCCACCGCCAGCAGCACGGACAGGGGCATGCCGACCGTCATGCCCCGGCCTCGGCGTCC
>CAYPVZ010000463.1:0-3253 GCA_964414235.1 uncultured Rhodothermales bacterium
TCGCCGCGTGGCGGAGGGTGAGGCCGACAAATCGAAAAAAGCCGGGCGTCGAGACGTCGCCGCACTCAGCATAAGGATTCGGTCCTTCCGGCGCGAACAGCGCCGTCCGATGCGCCACCTCGACGAGGTGCGGGAGGCGGTCACCGGCGCAGCGCGCGAAGATGGCGGCAGGCGCCGCGGGAGATCCTGAGACGAGGAACCGGCCCGGCGCGAGGTCGGCGCGGCGGAAGACGGGCCGCATCACGGCGCCGTCGGCGACGACCAGCTCGCGGCGGAAGACGGGATCGTCCTCGTAGGTTTCCATCGTCGGGCCCGTCCACAGGCGTCGCCACGTGCCGTCCGGCTGGCGGCGCCAGTCGGCGGTGACGTCGGCCCCGGAGACGACGACGGCCTCACCGGGATACGCGGCGATGGTGACGCGGGCGGCGACGGTGCCGCCCGAGCGGGGCGTCAGGCTCTCGCGGTAGACGCCCTCGTGGATGAGCACGGCATCGCCCGGGCGAAGAACGCCCGGGCCGAGGGCACGCGAGATCGTCCGCCAGGGCCGCTCGGCCGTGCCCGGGTTCGCGTCGCTGGCCCGCGGGTCGCCCTGCGCGACGACGTAGGCCGTGCCGCCGGGCGCCGTGAAGGCGGTCTCGGCGGGCTGGCACGCGCCAGCCCCCATCCATTGCCCCACCGGGCATGCCGCCTCGGGCGGGTCGGGGCGGTCGATCGGCGTCCGCGCCTCCGCCGCGTCCTCGCAGCCGCCGGCGACGGCGGCCAGCAGCACGAGCGCGATGCAATACCGGAGCGGCGTCACCAGACGAGCTTCGCGCAGTGGAACGCCTCGGCGTAGCGCGCGCCGGCCTCGACGCCACGGATGCGGGCGAGGCCGCGGAACGTCTCGTCGTCGTACCAGCCCCTGGCCTGCTGGCTGGCGAAGTGGGCGCGGAGGTGAGCCAGCTTGCGGTCGAGCGTCGCTGCGTCGAGCGTGACGTAGGCGTTGGGCCGGTCGAGGTCGCCGTCCCACTTGGGGATCTCGTAGGCCGCGATGGCCGCGCCGCGGAACGTCTGCCACGCGAGGTCGGCGACGACGCGGTGATCCTGGTGGGCGTCGTCGCGGCGATGGGTGAGGACGAGGTGCGGGCGGAGCCCTTCCAGGTGCGCCTGCGCCCAGCCCTTGATCTCGGCAGCCTCGACCGGGAAGTAGCCGTCGCGGAAGCCGAGGACGTGGACGTCGGCGCGCGCGGCGTCCGCCAGCAGGGCATCGGCGCTGGCGCGGGCTTCCTGGATGCGCGCGCCACTGGCGGAGACCACCACGAATGTGACCTCCGTCTGGGGCCGCTCGTCGATCAGCCGACTCAACGTCCCCCCCGCCCCGATTTCGACGTCGTCGGCGTGGGCGCCGAGGGCGAGAACACGGAGCGGCTCGTCGCGGCCGAGGGAGTCGTCGAGGGCAAACATCGCGAACTGAAGGAGCGAGGTCAGGGAGCGAAGAGAGATCCGAGAACGGGCGGAGCGGCTGATCTCCGACCCTCCGCCTGTCCCCATCTGCCCTTACAGGCCGTCGCCGAGGAGGAGCGGCGGATCGAGGACGCCATCGCCGGCAGGCTCCAGCCTGGGCACACGCGGCTCGGCCCAGACCTCCCACGGCGCATTGCCAGCCTTGTAGATGTCCTCCAGCATCGTCTTCTCCTTGAACGTGTCCATGCACGCCCAGAAGCCGTCGTAGGCGTAGGAGCCGAGCTGGCCGGCCGCGGCCATCCGGTGCGCGGGCTCGCCGAGGAGGTCCTCGCCCGGGAGCATGTAGTCGAACATGCGCTGGTTGAGAACGAAGAACCCGCCGTTGATGCGGAGACCGATCTCGGTCACGTGCCGGACGCCGGTCACGGCACCGTCGGGCTCGATCTGGACGACGTGGCTGGTGTAATTGGGTCGAACGCCGAGGAACGTCGCGGCGCGGTCGTGCGCCTTGGCGAACGCGACCATGTCGTCGAGCGGGGCGTCGGAGAGGCCGTCGGCGTAGTTGGCGAGGAACCACTCGTCGTCGCCGAGGAACGGTCGGACGGCCATCAGGCGCTCGCCCACGCACGCCGAATGGCCCGTGTCGACGAATGTGATCCGCCAGTCGTGGATGTCCGACCGGAGCAGCTCCACCTGGTTGCCGCCCGTCAGCACGAAGTCGTTCGAGACCGTCTCGTCGTAGTCGACGAAGTAGCGCTTGACGTGGTCGGCACCGTGGCCGAGGCAGAGGATGAAGTCCTTGACCCCGTAGTGGGCATAGTACTTCATGAGGTGCCAGAGGATCGGCCGGTAGCCGACGGTGACCATCGGCTTCGGCACCGGGCCCGAGTGCTCTCGGATCCGCATGCCTTCTCCTCCGCAGAACAGGACAACTTTCATGGGTGCATCGGGCGGCGCTGCAGCGACGGCGTTGCAGACACGGCGCCGTCGCCGCCGGGGCGCGTTACAGAAGTCCAGACGGTCCCAGCCCGTTGACGGAACACGGGCTGAACCGGCCGGCCGACCAGGAATCCCCCGACCGATCCGGCGTCGAGGGCACGGACGTACACGCCGAGGGCCCCGGCCACAGCCTCGGCCGTCTCGTCGATCACATCGTCCGTGTGCGCCGTCGTGATGACGAACGACGGGGCGAGGACGCCGCGCCGCGTGAGTTCCTGGAGGAAGAGCGTCCGGTACGGCTGGGAGGCGTGACCCTCGGCGTCCTTCGTATAAAAGACGAGATTGCAGTCGCGCCCGGCGGTTCCCACGAACCCCTCGGCGCCCGACTGGCGGACGACGTCGGCGACGGCCTCGCGGAGCCGCGCGCCCTGGCGCATGAGCTGGCCCGCCACGTCCTCGTCGCGGGCGATGCGGAGCGCTTCGACGGAGGCCGCCAGCGCGTGCGTCTCGGCGCCGTGCGTGGCCGAGAGCAGGAAGACGCGATCTTTGTCGGTGTCGAGCCCGCCCGCCTCCATGAGGTCGCGGCGGCCCGCCAGCGCAGAAACGGAGTGGCCATTCGCGAGCGCCTTGCCGAACGTGCTCAGGTCGGGGTTGAGACCGAACAGCCCCTGCGCGCCGCGCTCGGACCAGCGGAAGCCGGTGATCATCTCGTCCAGCACGAACACGACGCCGCGCCGCCGGCACGCGGCGATGCACGCGCGGATGTAGTCGCCCGGATCGCTCTCGTCGCGGACGGCCTCCATCACGACACACGCCGGCCGGTGCTCGTCGAGGACGGCTTCGAGCGCGGCAACGTCACCGTACGGGAAGC
>CAYPVZ010000464.1:0-3252 GCA_964414235.1 uncultured Rhodothermales bacterium
TGGTGGCGCCCGAGGCCGAGTACGCCGTCGACGCGGCGTCCGTGTTCTGGGGGGCCGGCGTGCCCGTCGCCGTCGTCCGTACGCCGGAGGAGGTGGCCGAGGCGCTCGACCTGTTCGCCGACGCCGACCTTCTGCTCGTCGACACGCCGGCGCTGCCGCTCCAGGCCGAGCGCGCGCACGCGGCCGTGGCCCGTCTCGGCGCGCTGCTGGCCCCCCTCGAAGCCGTCGAGGTCCACCTCGTGGTCGACGCAGCGCGGGCGCCGGAGTCGCTGACGGCCGACACGGTCGCCGCGCTCGGGCTTCGCCCCGACGGCCTCGCCCTCACGCGCGTCGACGAGGCGCCAGCGCTGGCCGCCCGCTGGAGCCGCCACCTCGGCCTCACCGCTCGCTTCGCCACGCTCGGCCCGTCGCCCGCCGACGTTACGGCCAACGCCCAGCGGGAGATCGGGGACCCCCTGCCTGACCCCCTCCCCACATCTCTGGACCTTCGGTCGCTCGTCTCAGACGCCCTCTCTTCCCGTCGCACATCCGAGCCGGCATATGTATAGTTCCGTTCTCCTCCCGCCGCCTGTGATGCCCGCACCGTCCCCACCGGGACTCGTGATCGCCGTCGTCAGCGGCAAGGGCGGCACCGGCAAGAGTACGGTCGCCGCCAACCTCTCCGAGACGCTGGCGGGCCACGGGCGTCGCGTGGCGCTCCTCGACGCGGACCCCTGCCAGAACTCGTGCGCCACGATGATGAACGAGGAGCCGCCGGCCTCGCTCCTCGCCGTTGCCAGTGGGGCGGTAGCGCTCGACCGCGCCTTCCACCCGACGGCGGCCGGCGTTACGCTCGTCGTCAGCGGCTCGGCGACCCGCACCGAGGGGCTCCCGTCGTCGCTGTTCGAGGCGCTCGACGCTGCGCTCGACGCGGCGGTCGAACGTCACGATGTGGTCCTGATCGATGCCCCGGCCGGGCTCGATGATGTCGTCCGCTGGGCGCTCGACCGCGCCGACGCCGGGCTTCTCGTCGTCGTCGGCGAGCCGACGTCGATCACCGGGGCCTACGCGCTCGTCAAGACGGTCTGGCAGACGGTCCCGGACTACCCGTTCCTGACGGTCGTCAACGCGGCCGATACCGAGACCGACGCCGTCCAGACGGCCGAGCGGTTCGCCGAGCTGACGGCCCAGTTCCTCGGGCAGGCGCCGAGTCCAGTCGGCTGGCTTCCGTACGATGCCCACGTCCGGGCCGCCGTGCGCGACCAGGTCCCGGCCGTCCGGCGCTCGGTTCCGCTCCAGGCCTCGTTTGCCGGGCTGGCGACGGCGCTCGGCCCGCTCCTCCCCGCCTCCTCGAAGGGCTGACATGGACCACGGCCCCGCCCGCAACGCCGCCCTGCTGGTGGTCCTCGGCGTCCTCCTCGGCCGAGGTCTCGCCCTCACGCCGGGTGATCTCACGGCCGCAGGCGGCGTCGGCCTCGCCGTCTACGGCGTGCTCACGCTGAGCCGCCCGGTCCTCCGCCGTCTCCTCGCCCCCGCCCGCGACTAGCCGTGTCCGACCTCCAGACTCTCGTCGAGCGCTACTTCGCAGATCCGACGCCGGCCCACCGCGAGGCCGCTGTGCTCGAAGGGGTCCCGCTGGTCCGTTCGCTGGTAGGAAAGGTGCCGGTCCCGGACCATCCCCTGGCCTCGCGGGAGGATCTGGAGGGTGCCGGGCTGGTCGGCCTCATTGAGGCGCTCAACGGCTACGACCCGTCGACGGGCGCAGCCTTTATGACGTTCGCGTACCTCCGCGTCCGCGGAGCCATCATCGACTACCTCCGTTCGCTCGACGTGCTCTCGCTGGACAAGCGGAAGCGCGTCGCTGAGGCCGGCCGCGTTGCCGAGGCGCTCCGCCAGGAGCTGGGCGCCGAGCCCACCGATCGGGAGGTGGCCCACCGGATGGGTCTCGACCTCGTCGATTACGACCGGCTCATGGTCGAGGCTCAAGCCCGGTTCGCGCTCTCGCTCGACGCGCCACTCGGTGGGGAAGAGGAGGCCACCTTCCACGACCTGATCGAGGATGACGGCGCGAGCCTCGGGTTCGCGGCCGCCGAAGGGGCCCACACGATGGCGCGCGTCCGGGTGGCGATCGCCGCGCTCCCGTCCCGGACGCGCGCGATGGTCGGCATGTACTACGACGACGAGCTCACTCTCCGTGAGATCGGGCAGGTCTTCCAGATCAGCGAGGCACGGGTGTCACAGATTCTCGGGAAGACGATGACGAGCCTCCGTGCACGCCTGGAGCTGGAGTTTTCCTCGGCCGCCTGATCCGCTCGGTTTTGCTTCAGAGCGTGGTCGATGGCAAGTCGGCAGTGGGCCCTGTTGGATCGCAGAGTTGTCGAGCCGATGCTAGCCGGTCTAGCAACTCACACCGATAGGCTCGATACAAGGCGATTTAGGTGACGCGGTGCAGTCGCGGTTGGCCGTCCGTGCCGTAGACTGTTCCACCATCGTTCCACCGAAGACCCGTGGCCGCCCCCCACGCGACCGTCAAGCTCCTCCTCCGGACCGACCGGCCTAGGGCCGACGGGACGTGCCCGGTCTACCTCAGGATCACCCAGCACCGGAGGAAGCGGTACCAGGCCACCGGCGTCGCCGTCGAGCCCAAGCACTGGAACGACCGCCGGTCGCGCGTCCGCGCCGCCCACCCCATCGCCGACGCGCTCAACGCACGCCTCGGCGAGATCGAGGCCGACGCCAAGACGGCCGCGCTCGGGGCCACCTCCGCCGACGCCGTCAAGGCCGCCGTCGAGGGCTCGACCGGGTCGATGACCGCGTTCTTCGAGGGGTTCGTCGCCGGGCTGGACGCCGACGGGAAGCTGTGGGAGCACCGGAAGTACCAGACGACGCTCACGAAGCTCCGTGGCGCGCTCGGCCAGTCGCTGACGTGGGCCGAGGTCGACGTCGAGGCGCTCCGTCGGTTCGAGCGGTACCTCCGCCGGGTCAAGGAGAACGGGCCGAACATGACGCGGAAGGAGTTGACGAGGCTCCGGCGCGTGTTCAAGCAGGCGATCCGGGAGGGCGTCATCGCGCCGGCCGACGACCCGTTCCTGATCTACCAGAAGCCGAAGCCCCAGGCCGTCCACCGCCGGAAGCTCTCGCTGGAGGAGATCGAGAAGCTCCGCGACGCCGAGCTCGACGTGGCGTCGGCGACCGGGCTCGCCCGCGACGTGTTCGTGTTCGCGTTCTACTGCGGCGGCATGCGGTTCGGCGACGTCTGCACGCTCCGGGCCG
>CAYPVZ010000465.1:0-3252 GCA_964414235.1 uncultured Rhodothermales bacterium
TTCAAGAGCTTCGACGACGTCGCCTCCGCCGTCGCCAGCTACGCGTGAGGGAAACCGGCGGAGGGGCCACGTGCCCCTCGCGGCCCCTCCACATCCCCCCGATATGCCTGTCTCCGTCGTCATCGGCGCCCAGTGGGGCGACGAAGGAAAAGGAAAGGTCGTCGACCTGCTCGCGCCCCAGATGGACGTCGTCGCCCGCTACCAGGGCGGCGCGAACGCCGGTCACACGATCAAGTGGGGCGACGAGACGTTCGTCCTCCACCTCATCCCGTCCGGCATCTTCCACGAGGGCACGACCTGCGTCATCGGCAACGGCGTCGTGATCGACCCGGCCGCGCTGATGCAGGAGATCCGCCAGATCGAGGCGCTGGGCTACCCGGTCGAGGGGCGGCTGAAGATCAGCCACAACGCCCACCTCATCATGCCGTACCACAAGGCGCTCGACGAGGCCCGTGAGCGCTGGCGGGAGGCGGAGGCCATCGGCACGACGGGCCGCGGCATCGGCCCGGCCTACGTCGACAAGTTCGCGCGGAGCGGCATCCGCGTGGTCGACCTCCTCGACCGCGACGGCCTCCGCAAGAAGCTGACGGCGGCCATCGAGGAGAAGAACGCGATCCTGAAGTCGATCTACGGCTCGGCCGAGCTCGACGTGGACGCCATCATCGAGGAGTACGTTGAGTTCGACCAGCAGATCGACCCGTACGTCACCGACACGTCGGCCTTCCTGATCGACGCGCTGGCGGAGGGCAAGAGCGTGCTCGCCGAGGGCGCGCAGGGCGCCCTGCTGGACGTCGACCACGGGACGTACCCATACGTCACGTCGTCGCATCCGACCTCGGGCGGCGCCTGCACCGGGCTGGGCGTCCCGCCGACGGCCATCGACCGGATCATCGGCATCGTCAAGGCCTACTCGACGCGCGTGGGCAACGGACCTTTCCCGACCGAGCTCGACGACGAAATGGGCGCCCATCTCCGCGCCGAGGGCCACGAGTTCGGCGCCACGACAGGGCGGCCTCGCCGCTGCGGCTGGCTCGACCTCGTCGCGCTCAGCTACACGACGCGCCTCAACGGCTTCACCGAGCTGGCGATCACCAAGCTTGACGTGCTCTCCGGCCTGGAGGAGCTCAAGGTTTGCACGGCCTACGAAGTCGACGGCAAGACGACGACGCGCTTCCCGACGGATCTCGCGACGCTCAGCCGCGCCCGCCCGATCTACGAGGCGCTCCCGGGCTTCTCCGGCCGTCTGGCGGACGCCGAGGCTCTCAGCGACCTGCCCTCTGCAGCCCGCGACTACCTCCAGTTCGTCAGCGACCACCTCGGCGTGCCGATCACGGTCGTCGGCACGGGTCCGAAGCGCGAGGAGACGCTCGTCGCCCGCTAAGTTCGGAGTTCAGGGCTCGGAGTTCGAGGCCGCCGGCCACTCCGAGCCCTGAACGCTAACCTCCGAACCCGCGTGCGCGCCTACACGACCAGCACCAAGCTCAAGCTGGGCCTGATCCTGGCCGCGGTGGCCATCGGCCTGGCGTCGCTCTTCTTCACGCAGCGGCTGGCGGACCGTCTGGAGGCCCAGGATGAGCAGGCCGTCGAGCTCTGGGCGCGCGCCATCGAGTTCCAGTACCGCGTCGGCGCGCCGGCGCAGGCGCCGGACCCGGCGCTGTGGGACGATCTCACGGCGCTGGCCGAGTCCGCGGAGCTTCCCGCCGAGCGCCGCCGTCAGCTGGCGGCCGCCGTCGACACGCTCCGCGACGGCCCGCCCACCGACGGGCTCGATTTCGTGTTTTCGCAGATCATCGAGCCCGACCGCTTTTCGATCCCGGCCGTCATCACGGACACGGCCATGACGGTGGCACTTCTGGCGCGCAACGTCGAGGCATCCGAGGCCGAGTGGCTGGCGCTGGCGGCCGAGATGGACGCCGTCCACACGCCGATCCGGATCGAGGGCTATGGGCAGCTCGTCCACTACGGCGAGAGCCCGCTCGCGGTCCTCATCCGCCGGTTCCCGATCGTCCAGCTGACGGTGGTCGCACTCTTCGTGCTCGTGGGGTACCTGGGGTTCTCGTACGTCCGGCGGAGCGAGCAGTCGAGCCTGTGGGTCGGCATGGCGAAGGAGGCGGCGCACCAGCTCGGCACGCCGCTGTCGTCGATGATCGGGTGGATCGAGCTCCTGCGCCTCGGCGACGCAGCCGACCCCGACACCATCGCCGATGAACTGGAGCAGGACGTCGAGCGTCTCCGCCGCGTGGCCGACCGTTTCGAAAAGATCGGTTCACGTCCGGTCCTGGAGGCCACCCCCATCCGTCCCGTTCTCGATGCCGTCGCCGATTACATCCGCCGACGCGTGCCGAAGGGGGGGGCGGGCGTTGAGATCACGGTCGATGCGCCCGAGGCGCTGGTGGCGCCGCTCAACGTCGAGCTGTTCGAGTGGGTGGTCGAGAACCTGCTCAAGAACGCGCTCGACGCGATGGACGGCGTGCCAGGGCCGCACCGGATCGCGCTTACAGCGCGTGAACAGGGGTCCTCTGTCGTGCTGGACGTTCGGGACACGGGGAAGGGCATGGACCGGGCGACGGTCCGCCACGTCTTTCGCCCGGGCTTCTCGACCAAGCGGCGCGGCTGGGGCCTCGGCCTCAGCCTCGCGCGACGGATCGTCGAGGACTACCACGGTGGCGACCTCAGCGTGGCCGAGACGAGGCCGGGTGACGGGACGACGTTCCGGATCGTCCTCGATGCGGCCTAAGTCGCGACGGCCTGGCGAATTCGCTCGGCGACGGCCTCGTCGGTCGTGACGGCCGAGAACAGGATGGCCCGCTCGCGCCACGTCACCACGAAGGCGCCGTCGACCGTTCGCGAGTCGACGGGCGTCGGCTCGCTGAGGACGGCGTAGGTCGCGTCCGGAAGGTCGAAGGCGCCCGCCAGCCGGTCGAGCAGGATGTAGTCGTAGACGAAGACCGTGGCGCTCTCGCCGCCGGCGCCCTCGTAGCGGAAGGCGGGCAGGCGGACATCCACGGGGCTGGCGGCCGGCGTCGGCCGGAGGCTGGCGATCGACGGGACGCCAGCGCCGACGAGGGCAAGGGCGGGCAAGTCCGGCGGGGCGACGGCCCAGCCGAGGTCGTCGAGCACGAGGTCGGCCGCCTCGTCCGGGCGCGTCGTCGCGAGATCCGGCCGGAACGCCTCGTCCGTGCGGAGGAGCTGGACGAGGAAGCTGTCGGGGCCCTCGGGCTCTGGCCACAGCCACCACGCTCCGATCCCCGC
>CAYPVZ010000466.1:0-3246 GCA_964414235.1 uncultured Rhodothermales bacterium
TCCGTCGGGTCGGCGATCGCCTCCGGCTGGCGGTCGGTGTCGGGGGATTCAGCCTCGGAGGACACGTCGTCGCGGGCGTCGGCGTGGGCCTCGTCCGGGCGCTCGTCGCCCTGGTCCTCCTGTGCCTCGTCGCGGCTGCGGCGTCCCCGGCGGCGGCCCCCCGACTCGCGCTCCTCGCGGGATTCGCGCTGGGCCACGTCGTACTCGCTCTCCGAGCGGTCCATGGCCGGCCCGACGGGCGCGGCATTCAGGCTCTGCTGGTAGGCCTCGTCGAGGAGCATCGCTAGCACCTCGGGCTCGCCCTCCTCGACGAGCTGGCGGGCGACGGCGACGAACCGCCGTTGCCGCTCGCGCTCCAGGTTCGAACGGTCGCGCATCCGGTCCTCCAGCTGGTTCGTCAGCCGCTGCCCGACGCGGCTGGCCAGCTCGGCCTCTGTCGGGAGGTCGGGCTCTTCGAGCGGGATGTCATACTTGCGCGCGATCTGGCGCAGCGTCGGCATGTCGGTCGCCGTGGTGATGGCGATCGAGACGCCGGCCTTGCCAGCGCGCGCCGTCCGGCCCGAGCGGTGGACGTAGTACTCGCGGTCCTGCGGCACGTCGTACTGGAAGACGTGCGAAAGGTCCTCGACGTCGATGCCGCGCGCGGCGACGTCCGTCGCGACGAGGAAGCGGAGGTCGCCGTCGCGGAGCCGCTTCATGGTCGCCTCGCGCGCCTTCTGCGTGAGGTCGGACGAGATGCCGGCCGCGTTGTAGCCGAAGTTGTTGAGGAACGTCGCGAGGTACTCGACCTCCCGGCGCGTGTTGGCGAAGATGATCGCCGCGGAGGGGTTCTCCCACTCGATGAGCGTCGCGAGGGCCCGGTCCTTCTCCATCGGCGAGACCTGATAGGCGCGGTGCGTCATCAGGTCGACGTGGATCTGGCCGCCGGCGGTCGCCAGGAACACCGGGTCGGTCAGGAACTCCTGGCCGATGCGCTGGACCTGGAACGGCATCGTGGCCGAGAACATGTACGAGTCGCGCTGCTTTGGGAGGTAGCGGCGGACCTTGATCATGTCCGGGAAGAAGCCCATCGAGAGCATCTCGTCGGCCTCGTCGAGGATGATGGTGCGCAGCTTGTCCAGCTTGAGCGTCCCGCGCGAGAGGTGGTCGAGCACGCGGCCGGGCGTGCCGACGACGAGCTGGGCGCCCTTGTTGAAGGCGTCGATCTGCGGCCCGTAGCCGACGCCGCCGTAGACGGGGATCGCGTTGAGCCGCTCGGCCTCGTCGAGGCCGGCGTTCATCCGCTCGAACTCGGCGTGGATCTGGCTCGCCAACTCGCGGGTCGGGCAGAGCACGAGGGCCTGCGTCGTCTTCTCGCGCGCGTCGAGCTTTTCGAGCAGCGGGAGCAGGAAGGCGCCCGTCTTGCCGGAGCCGGTGCGGGACTGGACGATGAGGTCGCGGCCGTCGAGGATGTAGGGGATGGCCTCGGCCTGGACGGGCATGAGGGCCGGCCAGCCGAGGGCCTTCACGCCGGCCTGGAGCCGCTCGGGGAGGTCGGTGACGGCGGCGGCCTCGACGGCCTCGTCGGGCTCGGCGAAGGGGGTCTGGAGCTTGCGCTCGGCCTTGGCCTCGTTCTGGGCCTTTTGCGTGAGGTCGAATACGGCCTTGTACGCCATGGAGTCGGGGGGATGGAGAGGGCCGCCCGGGGTCTGTCTCCACCCGACCGGCATCGCAGGCGCCGCGCGTGCGGCGTCGACGCGGCACGTCCACGTCTGCCTCAGGGTACGCACGAGATTCGTCGAACGTCCCTGGTCTCGTGGACTTCCGCCGGAGTTCTCCCCGTCCGCTTCGGTGGCTCGGCCGACGGCCCTGCCGAGACGGCGTGTCTCCCGGGCGGTGGAGAGGTCACCACGACCAACGCGCTTCACAGGCCGACGGAGAACGCGAGGCCAGGCACGATGTCGCCTGTGGATGTGCTCAGCAGGGTGGGAATGGCGTTCGCCGGTCCATCCGAGCGAAGCGCGGCCAGCCGCACGCCGTGCGCCAGCCCCATCGTCGCGGACCCGATGGCGAGGCCAATCAGGGCGCTCCCGAAGTCTACGCTGATGTCGTGTGGGGCGCCTCCGGCCGTCATGAGGAGCACCGACACGTGGTACGTCCCGACCGCGACGACCGTCCCGACGGCCGTGTCGAGGAGAGCGCCGCCGAGGGTGGGGGAGAGCCCGAGGGCCGCGCTCGTTCCAAACGTCGCGGCCCCCGCTCCCAGTAGGGCGCCCGGGCCCGCAAACAGGGTGAGCGCCCCCCCGCCGACGGCACCGACAACGAGTACGACACGCTCCCCGGTCGTCGGGACTGGGCGCGGCGTATCCTGCGCGCTGGCGGCGGTCGCCAGCAGGGCGAGACCGAGGACGGCGAGGGGCATCGGAGCGCGATGGGACACGCGGTCACGATAGTGACGCGCCCGTTTCGCTCTCTGGTACGATTGTATCAGCTCCTTCCGCGCCTCGCGCTCCGGGCGCGGCTGGCTCAGCTCCTCATGGAGTCCGACGTCGGCGTTGCGAGCGAGGTGCCAGGTTTGTCGTCGGATGGAAGTGCGGACGTCCCGGCTCCGGGGGCAAGGGGTACGAGGGACCGCGCACCTATGACGTGCCGGGTCCAAGCCGCCCGATCCCCGGTTCTGTCCCCCGGTGGATACAACCCCAGATGCTGAATCGACTTACATCGCCATGCCGCCGTCGACGAGGAGCACGTTTCCGGTGACGTAGGCCGCGGCGTCGGAGAGGAGGAAGAGGACGGCCGCGGCGATGTCCTCGGGCTGGCCGAGGCGGCCCAGCGGGATCTGGCCCTTGAGGCCCTCGGCGGCCGCGTCGCCCAGGTCGGCCGTCATGTCGGTCTCGATGAAGCCCGGCGCGACGACGTTGGCGCGGACGCCGCGCCCGCCGAGCTCGCGCGCGAGGCTCTTCGTGAACCCGATGAGGCCGGCCTTCGAGGCCGCGTAGTTGGCCTGCCCCGCGTTCCCCATCACGCCGACGACCGACGAGATGGTGACGATGGAGCCTGCGCGCTGCTTCATCATCGGCCGGTAGGCCGCCTTCGCCACGTGGAAGGCGCCGGTCAGGTTCGTGTCGATGACGGCCTGCCAGGCGTCGGCGTCCATCCGGATCAGGAGCCCGTCGCGGGTGATGCCGGCGTTGTTGACGAGCCCGTCGATGGCGCCCCACTTGTCGAGCACCGCGTCGACGGCCTTCTGCGCGTCCTCGGCGCTGG
>CAYPVZ010000467.1:0-3240 GCA_964414235.1 uncultured Rhodothermales bacterium
AGGTCGAGCAGCTCCTCGGCGACCCCTCGCAGGCCGCGCGCGAGCTGGGCTGGACGCCGACGGTGGCCGTCGAGGCACTGGCGGCCGAGATGGTCGAGGCCGACCTCGAGGCCGCCCGCCGCGAGGCCGCCGGCGAGGCCGTCTCGACGGCGATCCCCGGAGAGTAGCCGCCAGGCGCTCGCGGGCGACGCTCGCGGGCGACGCTCGCCGCCAGCGGGCCGGCCGTATCCTGCCGCCCCTCGTTCGCCCGCCCATGAGCACGCAGACCGTCCTCCCCACGGCCGCCGACGTCCGGCGCGTCACCACCCAGACGCTGCTGGAGATGCGCGCGGCCGGCACCCCGGTCGCCATGCTCACTGCCTACGACTACACCAGCGCCCGCCTCCTCGACGAGGCCGGCGCCGACGTGCTCCTCGTGGGCGACTCGGCCTCGAACGTCATGGCCGGCCACGAGACCACGCTGCCCATCACGCTCGACCAGATGATCTACCACGCCCAGTGCGTGGTCCGCGGCGTGAGCCGCGCCCTCGTCGTCGTGGACCTGCCCTTCGGGGCCTACCAGGGCTCCAGCCGCGAGGCGCTCCGCTCGGCCATCCGCGTCATGAAGGAGACCGGCGCGCACGCCGTCAAGGTGGAGGGCGGGCGCGCCGTCGTCGAGTCCGTCCGGCGCATCATCGACGCCGGGATCCCGGTGATGGGCCACCTCGGCCTCACCCCGCAGAGCATCTACAAGTTCGGGACCTACAAGGTGCGGGCCCGCGAGGACGACGAGGTCGAGGCCATCCGCGCCGACATCCGGCGGCTGGAGAAGGCCGGCGTCTTCGGCGTCGTCCTCGAAAAGATCCCCGCCGCGCTGGCGGCGGAGCTGACCGAGAGCGTCTCGATCCCCACCATCGGCATCGGCGCCGGCGTCGGCTGCAGCGGGCAGGTCCTCGTCACGCACGACATGCTCGGCCTGACCAAGGACTTCAACCCCCGCTTCGTCCGCCACTACGCCGACCTCGCGGGCACCATCACCGACGCCGTCGGCCGCTACGTCGCCGACGTCCGCGCCCGCGCCTTCCCGGGCGACGAGGAGAGCTACTAGGCGCCGCCGACCACGCCCGCGCGGCCCACCGCAGGCTCCGCCCGCCCGCCCGACGCCGCGACCGGCCCGCGACCGCGCACCCCGAGCCGGTGACGCGACTCCGCCAGTCGGTCCGACGACGCGACCGGCCGGTGACGGGACGCTACCGGGCGGTGACCTGGCGAAACCGACCCGTGACGTGACGATACGGGCCGGTGACGAGGCGATACGGGCCGGTGACGAGGCGATACGGGCCGGTGACGAGGCACTACCGGCCAGTGACGAGGCATTACCGGCCGGTGACTTGACAATACGGCAGGGTTTCCCGGCACTACCGGCCGGTGACGTGACAATACGGCAGGGTTTCCTCGCATGGCCGAGCCGCCCGCGTCCCTCCGAAGGCTGCCGCAGAGAGGCACGGCTCCAACCCGCCCTGCTCTGGCGGGGAACGGGGCCTCGAACCGCTACGCCGCCTCCGCGATGAGCGCGAGCACGTCCGCGCCGTAGGCCTCCCACTTGGCCGGGCCGACGCCCGAGACGGCGAGCATCTCCGCCTCGGTCTGCGGGCGGGCCAGGGCGAGCGCCCGGAGCGTCCGGTCGTTGAAGACGACGTACGGCGGCACGCCGCGCTCCGAGGCCTGGCCGGTGCGCCACTGGCGGAGCGTCTCGAAGAGCGCCGCGTCGTCGCCGTCCAGCTCGACGTCGCCCGAGGCGCCCCGCGACGCGCCCGAGGCGGAGCGGCCCGCACCGAACGCTGGCACCTCGACGTCGATGGCCTCGCGGTGGTCGAGCGCCTGCTCGCCCAGCGGCGTCAGCTCCACCACCGGGTACTCGTCGCCGCCGATGCGGAGGAAGCCCTTGAACAGGAGCTCCTTGTAGAGGCCGTCGACCGTGCCCTGGCCCATCGTCTGGAGGCGGCCGTAGTAGGGGTGGCGCTCGTACTTGTCCATGCCCTGGGCCTTCGAGCCGGCCAGGATCTTGGCCAGCGTGAGCCGCCCGACGGGCCACCGCATCCGCCGCACGGCGTCGAGCAGCCCGAGGGCGACGCGCGACGCCATGGGGATCTCGTCCCAGTCGGGCACCTCGTCGGGCGCCTTCGTCTTGAGGCGGGCGTTCGCGCGGCAGGCGTCGCAGCACTGCTCCGGCGGGATGTCGAAGTCGGCGTCGTCGCCGAAGTGGTCCAGGATCGCGCGGCGGCGGCAGTCGGAGGACTGGGCGTAGCGGACGATGCTGAGCAGGCTCGCCGTCTGCCCGTCGCGGTGCTTGTCGACCGAGCGGAGGGCCTGCGCGACGGCGCCGTCGTTCCAGCGCTGGGGCAGCCAGCGGGCCGGGCCGGCGCGCTCGTCGCGCTCGTCGAGGGCGCCCGCGCTCTTGAGCCGGCGCAGCACGTTGGGCAGCTTCGAGGCGTGGACGCCCGTGGCCTCGGCCATCGCCAGCAGGAACTCCGCGTCGGACGTGTCCGCGACGTCGCCCGCGTGCTGGCGCTTGACGTAGCCGTAGGCCAGCCGCAGGTCGTCGACGGTCGGGGCGGACTGCTCGATGAACCACTCCTTGAGCTGGCGGTCCTGCGGCGCGTAGAACAGGACGGCCACGGCGGGCGCCCCGTCGCGGCCCGCGCGGCCGGCCTCCTGGTAGTAGCTCTCCAGGTCCGACGGGATCGACCAGTGGGCCACGAACCGGACGTCGCCGCGGTCGACGCCCATGCCGAAGGCGTTCGTGGCGACGACGAGGTCGAGCCGGCGGCCGATGAACTGCTCCTGGACGTGGGCGCGCTCGGCGTCGGGCAGGCCGGCGTGGTAGGCCTCGCAGGCCCGCCCGGCCTCCTCGCGGATGAAGCGCGACAGCGCCTCGGCGTCCTTCCGCGTCGAGACGTAGACGAGCCCGGCCTCGCCCTCGTGCTCCTTGAGGAACGCCAGCAGCGCGCGCCGCTTCTGGTTGGCCGTCGCCGTGCTCCGGACCTCGAACACGAGGTTGGGCCGGTTGAAGCCGGTGACGAGGTGGACCGGGTCGCGCAGGTCGAGCTGCTCGGCGATGTCGTCCTGGACGCGCGGCGTGGCCGTCGCCGTGAGCGCGACGCAGGGCGGGTCGCCCATGGCGTGGCGCGCCGACGCGAGGGCGAGGTAGTCCGGCCGGAAGTCGTGGCCCCACTGGCTCACGCAGTGCGCCTCGTCGAC
>CAYPVZ010000468.1:0-3224 GCA_964414235.1 uncultured Rhodothermales bacterium
GGCCGTCTCCATGTCCGCGCCCTCGAGGCGCCAGAGGAAGCCGGGCGAGCGCTCGGCGAGCAGGTTCATCGGCTCCAGCGCGCGGGCGAAGTCCGCCAGCCTGGCGCTGTCGAGCGGCGCGAGCGCGCGGGCGACGTTGACCTGGGCGAGGTGCATCAGGCCTCGGGCGCGGCCTCGACCGGCTCGGCGGAGGGCTCCGGGACGGCCTCCGGCTTCGGCCGGTCGCCGTCCATCAGCGCGACGAACTGGTCGAAGAGGTAGCGGCTGTCGTGCGGGCCGGGGCAGGCCTCCGGGTGGTACTGCACCGAGAAGCCGGCGAACCGCTCGTACTGGAGGCCCTCCACCGTGCCGTCGTTGAGGTTGCGGTGGTCGACGCGCGCGACGCCCTCCAGGCCCTCCTCCTGGACCGCGAAGCCGTGGTTCTGCGTCGAGATCTCGACGTGGCCCGTGGTCAGGTTGAGGACCGGGTGGTTGGCGCCGCGGTGGCCCACCTTCATCTTGTAGACCTCCAGGCCCTCGGCAAGCGCCATGAGCTGGTGGCCGAGGCAGATGCCGAAGACCGGCACGCCGCTGGCGATGGCGCCGCGCGTGGTATCGATGGCCTCCGGCATGGCGCGCGGGTCGCCGGGCCCGTTCGAGAGGAAGAGCCCGTCGGGCTTCCAGGCGAGCACGTCGGCGAGCGGCGTGCCGGCCGGGAAGACGCGGACGGCGCAGCCGAGGTGGGCGAACGAGCGGAGGATGTTCCGCTTGACGCCGTAGTCGTAGACGGCCACGCGGCGCTCGCCGCCCTCGGCGAAGTCGTAGGCCGCCTCCACGGTCACGCGGCTCGCCAGCTCCAGGCCGTCCATGCTCGGGACCGCCTTCGCCTTGGCCACCAGCGAGTCGTCGTCGAGGTCGACCGACGAGACGACGCCGTTCATGACGCCGCGCTGGCGGATGTGGCGGACCAGCCGCCGCGTGTCGACGCCGGAGATGCCGACGAGCCCGTGCCGCTTCATGTAGGCGTCGAGCGTCTCCTCCATCCGGCTGTTCGACGGCGTCTCCGAGAACTGGCGGACGACAAGGCCCGCCACGTGCGGGCGGGCGGCCTCGGTCGCGTCCTCGAACGCACCGTAGTTGCCGATGTGGGGGTAGGTCATCATCATGAGCTGCCCCGAGTACGACGGGTCGGTCAGGATCTCCTGGTACCCGCTCATCGACGTGTTGAAGCAGAGCTCGCCCGTCGTTTCTCCGGCGGCGCCGACGGCGCGGCCGGCCACGACGGTGCCGTCTTCGAGGGCGAGCTTGGCAGTGATCTCGGACATGGGAAAAGGCGCGGGCTACAAAAAAAGCCCCCCGAAAACCGGAAGGCTCAGCGGCGTCGGGGCCGTAGTTGGTGAGGCGAGGCGGGCAGAATCCGGAGAGCGTGCATGGCGTCCGACGGCTCCGCCCAAACTACGCCCGGCCGGTGCGGGCCGGCGGGCCGGACGCCCACTTTCACACGGCGTTGGCCGTCGCCGCCGCGCGAGGCTCACCGCCGTCGGCCCTCTGCCGACGCGTCCCGCCAGCGCGGCGCGGCGCCCGCTATCTTCGCGCCCTCGCCCTCCCCGCCCGCATGGACCTCGTCTCGATCGGCCGCGCGCTCCTCGGCCTCGCCGGCATCCTCGCCCTCGCCGTCCTCCTCTCGTCCGACCGCCGCCGGATCAACTGGCGGACCGTCGGGGCAGGCGTCCTCCTCCAGATCGTGTTCGCCATCCTCTTCCTCAAGGGCGACGACCTGGCGGAGGTCTTCTCGCCCTTTGGTTGGCCGAAGGCGGCCTTTGCGTGGATCGCCGGGCTGTTCGTCCACTTCCTGAGCGCGGTCGAGGCCGGGGCCACGTTCGTGTTCGGCACGCTGGCGCTGTCGCCGGGCGCCGAGGGCTCGCTGGGCTTCTTCTTCTTCGCCTACGTGCTCCCGACCGTCATCGTGTTCGCGGCGCTCATGTCGATCCTGTACTACCTCGGGATCATGCAGTACGTGGTGCGCGGCGTGGCGTACGTGGTCCAGCGCGCGCTCGGGACGTCCGGCCCGGAGTCGCTCTCGGTCTCGGCGAACATCTTCGTCGGGCAGACCGAGGCGCCGCTCGTCATCAAGCCCTACATCCGCAACCTGACGCACTCGGAGCTGCTGGCGGTGATGACGGGCGGGATGGCGACGATTGCGGGCGGCGTGCTCGCGTCGTACGTCGCGTTCCTCGGCCAGCGCTACGCCGCCGTCGCGGGCATCTCGGTCGAGGCCGGCCAGCAGCTCTTTGCCGAGCAGCTCCTCGGCGCCAGCGTCATGGCCGCGCCCGCCGCGCTCGTCCTGGCCAAGATCCTGATCCCCGAGAAGGCGACGCTGACCAAGCCGGCCCATCTCCAAGAGGGCGCGCCGCCGGTCGTGCCGGTGACCGACGCGGGCGAGGCGACCGAGCCGGCCACGTCGAGCGACGAGGCGCTCCACGCAACCGTCGATGCCCTCGTGGACGAGGGCCCGAAGAACGTCATCGACGCCGCCGCGACGGGCGCGGCCGACGGGCTCCACCTCGCGCTCAACATCGGCGCGATGCTCATCGCGTTCCTCGCGCTCATCGCCATGATCAACGGGATCATCGACTGGGGCGCGGGGCTCTTCGGCAAGACATCGTCGCTGGAGTTGATCCTGGGAACCATCCTCCAGCCCATCGCCTGGCTCATCGGCGTGCCGGGCCAGGACGCGGGCGCCTTCGGCAGCTTCCTCGGGACGAAGGTGGTCGCCAACGAGTTCGTCGCCTACAGCCAGTTCGCCGACGCCATCGGGGCCGGGTCGCTCCAGCCCAAGACCATCGTCATGACGACGTTCGCGCTGTGCGGCTTCGCGAACCTGTCGTCCATCGGCATCCAGATCGGCGGCATCGGGCCGCTGGCGCCGGAGCGGACGGGCGAGATCGCGGCGCTCGGCCTCCGGGCCGTCCTCGCCGGCACGCTGGCCAACCTCATGACGGCCACCATCGCCGGCGTGCTCCTGGGATGAGCGGAGGGGCGGCCCCTCCATGGGCTGGCGTTCGACGCAGGCGACGGAGCCCAGATCGACGCCGGCCTACCTCTCGGTCGGCGCCGCCTCGGCCCGCTCCCGCCAACGCACCCAGAGCGCCACGCCGAGCGCGACCGCCAGCGCGACGGCGGCCTTGACGGCCGTCCGCTGGCGATCCGGCAGCGGGCAGCGCGCCGTGATGTGGTGACGGCTG
>CAYPVZ010000469.1:0-3223 GCA_964414235.1 uncultured Rhodothermales bacterium
TCAGCGCGCCGAGGCGGGCGGCGTCGCCGAGGCGCATGGCCTCGGCGGCGGCGAGCACGCGGGCGTTCTCGGTCACGACGTGGCGGGCGCGCCGGTAGACGGTCTCATCGAGCTGGCCCCGGCCTTTCTCCAGTTGGGCGGGCGTGAGGTCGCGGAGGGCGGGCACGCCGAGCGCCTCGGCCGCCGTCTCGCACGCGGTCCGCCGCTCGTTGTAGGCGCTGTCCACCAGGCCGCGACGCGTGCCCGTGTCCAGAACGACGGCGACGGAGCCCTCCGGGAGCGGGACGGGCTCGGCATCGAGCGTCCGGCAGTCGATGAGGAGCGCGTGGCCGGCGCGGCCGGCGGCCGAGATCATCTGGTCCATGATCCCACAGTTGACGCCGACCCAGACGTTCTCGGCCCGCTGGCCGATGCGCGCCATCGTGGCCGGGTCCCAGTCGGCCTCGGTGAGTGCGGCGAAGGCGCGGAGCGTTGCCAACTCCAGCGCGGCACTCGACGAGAGGCCCGCCCCGCGCGGCACGTCACCGGTCACGACGCCCTCCCAGCCTGCCAGCACCCCGCCGGACTCGGCGAGCGCCCACGCCGCCCCCTTGAGGTACTCGGCCCAGCCCGGCCCGCCCTTGTCGAGCGCGTCGAGGTCGAACGTGGCCGCCTCGTCGTAGTCGAGCGCCGTCACATGGACCTCCCGGTCCGACCGAAGCCGGAGCGCGATCACGACGGCGCGGTCGATGGCGAGCGGCAGCACGAACCCGTCGTTGTAGTCGGTGTGCTCGCCGATCAGGTTGACGCGGCCGGGCGCGCGGACGACGAGGGCCGGCGCCTCGCCGAACCGGTCAGTAAAGGCGGCGCGGGCGCGCTGCATGCGGGAAAGAGGGGGGGACACGAGACTGACCGCTCAGGGAAGGCGAAACACGAACCCGCTCTCCTCCGCCGACTGGACGATCAGGAGCGCGAGGCCATGGTACGCGCGGCGGTGGTCTCCCGGATACGAGCCGTCGTCAAGCGAGTCCCCGTTGCCGACCGCCAGCCGGCACCCTCGCCCGTGAACGGTGACCCGGGGACGGGCGAACGGCACGGAGCACAGAGGGAGTTGGCCCGAGCCGCCCGGCCGGGCGGAGCCTCTAGTCGGCCACGTCGGGGTCGGAGGCGGGTGCTTCCTTCAGGTTCGCCGCCAGGAAGCGCGTCGTCCGCTCCCAGGCGTCCTCGGCTGCCTCCGCATCGTAGGCCTGGCCGGACGGGTTGGCGAAAGCGTGGGCCGCGCCGGGGTACGTGTGGACCGTGTGCGTGACGCCGGCCTCCGAGAGCGCCGCCTCGAACGCCGCGACCTGGTCGGCCGGGATGGACTCGTCGGCGCCGCCGAAGAGGGCGAGCACGGGCCCGCGGAGCGTCGCCAGCCGCGCGGGGTCGGTGACGACGCGGCCGTAGTACAGGACCGTCGCGTCGACCGGCGCAGCCAGCGACGTCTGGAGCGACCACCCGCCGCCGAAGCACCACCCGAGGGTCCCGACCGTCGGCGTGCCGAGGCTGTCGCGGAGGAAGGCCACGGCCTGGCGGACGTTGTCGGTGAGCGCGGCCTCGCGGCCCATCGCCGTCTGCATCAGCGCCATCGCCGAGTCGGGGTCGGTGGCGGACCGGCCGCCGTAGAGGTCGACCGCCAGCGCGGCGTAGCCCTGCGCCGCGAGCTTCCGCGCCATCGCCTCGATGTTGTCGTTGAGCCCCCACCACTCGTGGATCACGACGACGCCGGGCAGCCCTTCCTCGGCGCCCTCGGGCCGCGCGAGCACGCCGGTGACGACCTGGCCGTCGACCGTGGCGTACGGCACGCGCTCGGTCACGACGCCCTCCACGTCGGCGCCGTCGGTGGCGGGCGTGGCCGTCGGCGTGTCGCCGTCGTGCTGCTGGCGCATGTCCGAGGCGTAGTCAGGGTTGGACTGGCAGGCGGCGACGAGGAGCACGGTCAGGAGGAGGGACGAACGCATGGGGCCAGGGGCGAAGACGGGCGAGAAAGCCACCAGCGGCGGGGTATGTTCCAGCCGTGAGCGACCACGTCCCCGTCCTCCCCTACCGCGTCGAGCTGCAGCGCAAGGCGATCCACCTCGGCGCCCTCGTGCTGCCGCTGGCGATCCTCGCGCTGCCGACGCCGCTCGTCCGCGTCCTGCTCACCGTAGGTGCCGCGCTGGCGGTCGCGCTCGACGTGGCCCGCCAGCGGTCGCCCGCTGTCCGCCGCCTCGTGGTGGACCGCGTGTTCGGGTGGATGATGCGGCCCGAGGAGCTGCCCCCGGAGGGCGCGCCGATTGTCTTCAACGGAGCGGTCTGGATGGGCCTCTCGGCGGCGGCCTGCGCTTGGCTCGTCCCGCCCGCGCTCGGCGCCGCCGCCCTCGCCATGCTCATGATCGGCGACGGCGCCGCGGCCGTCGTCGGCCGGCGCATCGGGCGGACCCGGTGGCCGGGGACGACCAAGTCGCTCGAAGGGAGCGCGGCGTACGTCGTCTCGGCCTTCCTCACCGGCCTCGCCGTCACCGCCTGGCCCGGCGCCGACCTGCCGCTGGGCGTCATCGCCGTCGGCGCGGTCGTCGGCGCGCTCCTCGAAGCGGTGCCGATCCCGGTCAACGACAACTTCCGGGTGCCCGTGCTCTCGGGGCTGGCGATGCTCGCCGCCAGCGCGCTGTAGCGGCGGCCGCCGCTCGAGGCCCGACCGCCCCCGCGCAGCCGTACACTCCGGCCCATGCTGTCCGCCCTCAGCCGCCGCGCCGAAGCCGTCGCCCGCCGGGCCGTCGAGCTGGAGCCGATGCCCCAGCCGCCGCTCCACCCGACGCGCTACCCGGTCCTGCTGATGCACGGGTTCGGCGCGCTCGCCAACCTCCTCCAGGGCGGCGTGCTGCACCAGGAGGCCATGCACCTCCGCGCCCGCGGCGTCTGGGCCTACGCCCCCCACGTCAACCCCTACGACACCATCGGTGTCCGCGCCGAGGCCTGGGCCGCGCGGCTGGCGACGATCCTCGACGAGACCGGCGCCGAGCGCGTCAACCTCGTCGGCTTCTCGACCGGCGGCCTCGACGCCCGCCAGCTCGCCCGCGACGGCTGGGCCGACCGCATCGCCAGCCTCGTCACGGTCTCGACCCCGCACCGGGGTTCCGACCTCGCCACCTACGTCCTCGACCGCCCCGAGCGGCTCCGCGCCTGGGCCGTCGGGCTGATGGAGTTCGTCGGCCGCGCCGCGTAC
>CAYPVZ010000470.1:0-3219 GCA_964414235.1 uncultured Rhodothermales bacterium
GGCAGCCCGCGCGCTCGCCGAGCGCCTGCGCCAGCAGCAGCGACGAGCACCAGTCCTGCACGACCGTCGCGTAGAAGGCGGGCTCGTACGGCTTGTGCTCGGTGAACAACCGCCAGTCGTCGGGCAGCGCGGCGTAGACCTCCGCCAGCCCGTCGCACACGCGCTCGAAGCTTTTCCGCAGGTGCATCTGGCCCGGGTAGTTGCTCCCATCCGCCAGCCACACCGTGATCGCCTTCGACCCGAGCATCTTTCCGACCTCGATGACGTGGACGTTGTGGGCGACGGCCTGCTCGCGGACCGCCGCGTCGGTGTGGCTCAGCGAGCCGAACTTGTAGCTGAGCGCCTGCCCGGCCTGGTCCTGGAAGGTGTTGGAGTTGACCGCGTCGAAGCCGAGGCCCAGCGTCTCGGCGTGCTGGCGGAGCGCGGCGGGGTCGTCCGGCTCGTCCCAGGGGATGTGGAGCGAGACGGTCGGCGTGGCGCCGGTGAGGTGGTGGATCACCGCGATGTCCTCCATCTTCTCGAACACGTCCCGGGGCTCGCCGCCGCCCGGGTACCGTCCGAAGCGCGTTCCGCCCGTTCCGAGCGCCCACGACGGCACGGCGACGGCGAACGCCGCCAGCCGGTCGACGACGCCGTCGAGGTCGAGGCCGCGGCGGCTCAGCTGCTCGCCGAGGTGGTCGAGGTCGCGGCGGTGGGCGTCCCGAGCGGCGGCGTTGGAGGATTCGAGAGACTCGGCGATCGACATGCGGGGGGACCTCGGGCGGAGCTTCAGGAAGCGCTTTTCGTGCGGGAACGGGGCGGAACGCGAGGTCAACCCGGAAAATCCGGGCCGGCCCCTGACTTTCGGCCAAGGTACCGATATCTTGCCGGTGATTCACAATTGAAATGTTGTTTTACATATCAAACGGCCTTACCCGACCTCCCTCCGGCATGCCCTCGTCCCGCCTTCTCCCCCTCCTGCTGGGGATCCCTGCCCTCGCGCTGGCCGCGTGCTCCACGGTCCAGCCGCTCGCGAGTACTTCGCCCGCGAGCGTGTCCTCGCCGCGTCCGAGCGCCGTCGACGCCACACCGTTCACCGGGGCGTGGGCGCTCGACCCGGAGCGTAGCCGGGCCATCGACCCCTGGCGCAACCTCAGCCTCGAAATCGAAGCGGATGGCGACGGCGTCATTCTGAAGCGGCTGTGGCGCGGCTCACTGGAAGGCGGCGCGGCGACCGACTCGGTCCGCCTCGTGCCCGGCACGACGGTCCGCAGCGCGCCGATGCTGCAGTGGCCCGACGAGCGCCATCTCGGCGTCTACATCACCGGCGACCGGACCAAGACGGTCGCCTCGCGCTGGGAGGACGACGGCCGCACGCTCGTCACCGAGAGCGCGCTCACGGTGAGCACCCAGCAGGGCGAGCGCCCGATCCGCATCTACACCGAGTACCGCCTCTCCCCCGAGGGGGACCGCCTCGACGTGCTGGAGCTGCGCTCGACCCGCCCACGCCCGATCCACTTCGTGTTTGCCCGCGCTGAGGCGTGACCCCGATGCCCTCCAAGCTCCTCCTTCTCCTGGCCTCCCTCCTGCTGGCGACCGCCGCCACCAGCCAGACGGCAGAGCCGCCCCATCGCGACGCCACCATGATGCGCCTCACGGGCGACTGGCAGCTCGACGGCGACCTCCCGGTCCACTCGATGCTCATCAGCCTCCAGGGGCTGGCCAACCGCGACCAACCGCAGCTCTACTTCATCTACCCGCCCGACTGGGTCTTCTCGTTCACCGAGGCGGTCTACGACTACTACGGCCGGGACCACAACATCACCTTTGACGAGATCGACTCGGCCGAGGAGGCCCTCGACCGGTTCGCGGAGCACGCCGACGGCTACGTGGTCTGGGACGACGAGGTCCGGACGTCGCTGATCGTCGCGTTCACGGTCGCAGGGCTGGAGAACGCGATCGTGGTCAACGAGGCGCTGATCCCGATGGCCGAGGCACATGGGCTGAGGCCGGTCGACGACCTCCGCGGGCGCTACACCGGCCAGACCGACGCCCAGATCTACGCCGACGCCTGGGCGCGCTACGGCGACCGCACCAGCAAGGACTTCATCGTCTGGATGGGCGGCGTGCACGGGACCGCCATGGAGCCCGGCGTGGCCGACTTCGGCATCACCCAGCGGGCCTTCTTCACTGACCTCTCCGCCAACCCCGAGGACCAGGACGAATACTGGCTGGCGGACCGGATCCTGAACACGATGAATCCTGGCGGCCTGGTGATGGGCTGGCACTCGTACGCCAAGGACACCGAGGGCATGCACGTGACGCTCGTGTCGCAGCATGCGCTCCGGATGGAGGGACTCAACTCGTTGCCGAACACGAGCTTCAACACCCACATCCCCGTCACCCCGGGCTTCACGTTCCAGAACACCCACAACGTCACGCCCGGCGAACGGCTCGTGCCCGAGCAGAAGGTCTACGTGGCGGCCGTGCAGACCGACGGCCTCGGGCTGGGCGCGTGGCTGAAGCCCGGCCGCGGCCAGATGCCCTACGCCTGGGAGGTGACCATGAACTGGTCCTGGCTGAGCCCCGCGCTCCTCCAGTACTTCTACCAGCAGGCGACGCCGAACGACTACTTCATCGGCGTCCTCTCCGGCCCCGGCTACATGTACCCGAAGGCGATCCCGGACGCCTCGCGGCCGCTCCTGATCGAAGAAGCGCGGCAGCTCACCGAGACGCTCGACCTCGACGTCTTCGAGATCATGGACTACTCGGAGGGCACCCGGACGCTGGGCAACCTCGACCTCACGCGCGAGGTTGTCGACGACTACTACGAGGGCATGCCGGATGCTCTCGGGTTCATCAACGGCTACGGGCCGGCCAACACCTACGACCTCCGCGACGGTCGGCCGCTGATCTCGTTCGACTACTACCTCGGCGAGAACCGGCCCACCGAGGAGGCCGTCGCCGACCTCCAGGAGCTGGCCCGGATGAACAGCGACCGACCGTACTTCCTGCTGCTCCACGTCCGCCAGTGGAGCACCATCGCGCACGTCAAGAGCATCCTCGACCAGCTCGGGCCCGAGGTCGAGGTGGTCCCGCTCGACGTGTTCCTGACGCTGGCGGCCAACCAGCCCGACTTCGAGGCGCGCTACGCCGCCCCCGACCGGCCGCTGACGGGCCCGCTCCACGCGCCGGGCTCGCGCGGCGCCCGTGCCGACGCCGAACGCTAGCGCCATGGAC
>CAYPVZ010000471.1:0-3210 GCA_964414235.1 uncultured Rhodothermales bacterium
GCCTCGGTGCGGGTGAGGGCGGAGGCGGCCTCGGAGACGAAGTCGGCCTCGCGCATCCGGAGCCACTCGTAGGCCGTGTGGTCGACGGCGCGGCGGAGGTCGGCGTCGCCGACGGCAAGGGCGTAGGCGCTGACCTTGAGGCCGAGGTCGGCGAGGAGGCCGGCGGCATAGGTGCGGGCGTCGGTCTTCTCCTCGGTGAGCCCTTCGGTGTCGCTGTCGGCCTGGGTCTTGGCGTGGCGCTCGAAGGTGGCGAGGTGCTCGCGGAGGGCGTCGACGGCCGTGGCGACGGGTTCTTTGGCGGTCCAGGCGTCCGGGTGCTCGTCGAAGTGGAGGAGGGTGGTGCGGAGCATGCGGAGCCGGTTGTGGAGTCGTCGTTCCATGGTTCTGGGGGGAACGGGGGAGGGGGACGATGTGGCGGATGTAAGGGTACAAAGGGGACATCATTCGATCAAGGGGGCCGCTGTTTTCCCCCGGGAGGACGCGGCCTGGAGGGCGGAAGTCCCAGGGGCGTCGGCCCGGCTGGCGCCGTGGGCGGTCCGGCTGGCGCTGTGGGCGGCCGGGGGGGCATCGGGAGAGGCCCGGATGGCATCGTGGACCGCCCGGCTGGCATTGTGGGCCACCCAGGCCCCGCCGTGGGGCACCCGGTTGCCATTGTGGCAGACTCGGACGACGTTGTGAGGGACCCGGACGACACTGTGGCAGACCCGGACGGCGTTGTGAGGGACCAGGGCGACGCCGTTGGGAATGGGCTTGAGGTCGGCGAGGGGGAGCGCCAGCACGGCGTCGTAGAGGAAGAGGAGGGCGGCGAGGGCCTGGTTCTGGGTGGAGGCGGCGACGTTCCGGTCTTCGGCGAGGTAGGGGAGGAAGGCGACGACGTCGGGTTCGGCGAGGGTGCGGGGGTGGCGGGGGCGGCCGTGGGGATCGCGGTGGAAGCGGCAGTAGCGCCGGGCCCAGGAGACGTAGGCGGCCTCGGTGCGGAGGGCGTAGTGGCGGAGGCGGCAGGCGGAGCGGATGGCGGCTTCGAGGGAGCCGGGGGCGTCGGGCATGGGCGTGTGTGTTATCCCGCCGGAGTCCGGATAAAACCGGTGGGAGTCCGGATAAAAACGGGAGGCGGGGGGACGTAGGGCACACGGGCCGATTCTGGGGTATCCTCTGCGCGTTATCTGGACTCGGGTGCCGGTATTATCCGGACTGAGTCCGTCTAATACCTGGTTACACCGCCTCGACCATCGAGACCTCACTATCACGGACTGATTCATGACACTGGCGTCGGCTCTCATTCGGCTCTGCGTTGCGCCGGTCGTCGCGTTGGTCACGTTCAAGGCGTACGGCCTCTTTTACAAGCACATCGGAGAGCCGATGTGGCGGCGGGTTCTATTTGGCTCCCGGCCCTACGAAAACCTCAACCCACTCAATCCAGAGGCGGACAGGTCTATTGAAGCAAAGCGCGAGTCGGCTCGGATTTTGTCGTACCTCATGGCCCTACTAGCCGCAGCATTCGTTTTCGCAGTTTAGACAAGTGTCGTTTTCATGGGCGGTGTAACCAGCGGCTGCAGGCCGACCGAGAGGGCCAGCGTCCTTAGTCCCGCCAGCCGTCGGCGCTATCATCGCTCCGGCCGACCGCTGTGCCCTTACCTCTCGGCGACTGAGCCGCAATTGTTCTGCCGCGCCGTGCCTTATCCTCGTCGCTCCGCCACGGGCTTCGGTTGAGGAAGTGACTGAGTGGCTGAAGGTGGCCGGCGGTCCCTCTGTGGACACCGGTCTCGTGCGGTCCTGGCGAGAGTCCGGGCCTAAACCGACGCAGGTTCGAATCCTGTCTTCCTCTCCATTGGACGCGGCAGAACCCGGCGTTGCAGGCGGACCGGCGGCGTCAGCCGTCTCAACCGCCTCGGCGCCGTCGGCCGCGTAGCTTCGCCCACACCACCAGCGGCCGCCGGCCGCTGAACGCCCAATCGTTACACCGCGCTCGTGAGGCTCAAGCCAACCCTCTCCGTTCGCGCTCTCGGGACGAAGCGGTTTGCGGTAGGAATCCTCGCAGGCATCCTGTTCGCGTTCGGCTTCCACGCCGCTGGCGTCGCCGTCGGACGCGGTACCATCGCCGTGAACGCGGTCGGAGCCGAGGGTCGGATCTGGTGGAATCAGGGGTACAACGACCAACTCCGGGCGGCAGGCCAGCCGCCTCGGTATCCGCCGCCGACCGTCACCGATCCCGATCCGGTCCCGGTGCCTGAGTGGGCTGAACCGCTCTGGGCCGGGCTCGCCGCCGCGCTCGGTCAGGCGCTCACGCTCACTGCCTGGTTCGTCAGGCCGACCCGGCCCGGCGTCCGAGAGCGCCGTGCCCGCAGGCGAGGGTGGCTCGGTGCTACCGCTGGGGCGATGTGGATCGGGTTGGTCCCCCACCTCCTCGTCAAGTTCTGGATCGTCTATGCGTTCGTGCTGCTCCCGGTCAACATCTCCGCCACGTTCTACGGGGAGCCTTTCTTCCCGGACCCGCTCGAACCGTTCGGCCCGGCCTTCGCGGTCGCTCTCGTCGCCACCCTCGCGCTAGAACCGTGGCGCGGCGTCCGGCTCGGATACCGGAGCGGGTGGTGGCCCGCGTTCGGTTTGCTCGCCGTCTCTATCTGTGCAGCCGCTCTGTACGGGTTGGGCCGGGCGCTCCTGCCGGGCGCGGTGTAACCCGCGCTTGCAGGCCGACCGGGAGCGCCAGCGTTCTCACACGTCCAAACGGGGCTGCCAGTCATAGCTTCGCTCAACCGCTGTGCCGTCAGTCCCGGCGGCTGAATCGCCAATCGTTATACCGCACCTGCTGGAATTCTGTGATCGAAGCCGCCCAGTATCGAGAGTTCTGGATTGCTGTCATCCCTGCGCTGGCGCTTTCCTTCACCGGATCATTCATCGCCTGGCGGGCACATCAGTCAGGTCATACGTCTGGCGCCCATGTGGCCTGCCTAGCCACGGCGCTGGCTTGTCTGACTCTTGGAGTCGGCTGGACGTGGATCGGCGTCAAGGAGGTGATGAACTTCATGCCGGTGTCGGACTACACGACAGGCATGGTCGTGACGGGTCTGCAACTGGCGTGGGCAACCACTTACGCAACGTTGCCTTTGGCCGCATTGCCAAGCTTGCTCTCTGCATCCATATGGCTCCATAGGCGGGTGAATGAGCCGGGCGGTTCCTTTACAGAGTAGACCGGGCGCTTCGTTTACACTC
>CAYPVZ010000472.1:0-1600 GCA_964414235.1 uncultured Rhodothermales bacterium
CTCCAGGACACGCTGCTGCCGACGGTGGCCTACGTCGCCGGGCCGGGCGAGGCCGCGTATCTCGCCCAACTCGGCCCGGTCTACGAGCGCTTCGGCGTCCCGATGCCCGTCATCGACCCGCGCCTGAGCCTGACGCTCGTCGAGCCCGGCGCGGCGAAGGTGCTGGACCGGTACGGCCTCGACGTCCCGGATCTCAAGAGCGACATCGCCGCCCTCTGGCGCCGCTTCGCGCTGGACGCCTCCGACGTCGAACTCGAACCCGCCTTCGCGACCGCGATCCGCGATGCCCTCGCCGCCGTCGACGCACTCGAAGCTCCTGTGAGGCAGACAGATGCGGGGATGGCCACGGCCGTGGGCGCTGCGCGGGCAAAGGTGGAGAAGGCGTTCCGGGTGCTGGAGACGAAGACGGTCCGGGCCGAGAAGAAGAACCACGACGTCATCCGCCAGCGGCTGGCGCGCGCGCGCGCCGCGCTCTGGCCCGACGGCGCGCTCCAGGAGCGTGCGCTGAGCCCGCTCGACGTCGTCGCCCGCCACGGCGTCGGCGCGCTGGCGGCGTTCGTCGAGGCCGTGCCGTTCGACCCGACCGTCCACCACGTCGTCCGGCCATGACCGAGGTGTTTTCGACGCTCGTCGAGCGCGCCATCGAGACCGCGGCCGAGTGGCACGACGGGACGTTCCGAAAGAGCCGGTGGAGCGTGCCCGTCGTGACGCACCCGGAGGGCGAGGCCGTTCAGATCCCGGCGATGGCCCACGTCACGGCGGTCGCCCTGCCGGTTCAGCGCGCGGGCTGGGGCGACGAGGCCGTCGCGGCGGCCTTCCTGCACGACACGCTCGAAGACGCCAACCGCTTTCGCCAGCGGCTCGCCCGCGAGGCCCTCGTCGAGCGCGTCGGCGAGGCCGTTGTCCGGATCGTCGAGGCGGTGAGCGAGCCGAAGACCGACGCGGCCGACGTGCCGCTGCCATGGCGGGCGCGCAAGGAGGCCTACCTCGACCGGCTGGCGGCCGGCTCCGCGGAGGCGGTCGCGGTCTCGCTCGCCGACAAGCTGCACAATGCCTACGCGATGGCCTCGGCGCTGGAGGAGGGCATCGACATCTTCGCGTCGGCGCCCGGCCGCCGCGCGCTCTCGGCCGGCCCCGACGACCAGCGCTGGTTCTTCGAGGCGGTCCTCGCGCTGAGCGAGCGATTCGACGATCCGCGCCTCGACGCCCTCCGGGCACGGCTCCGCACCGAGATCGACCGGTTCGGGGCGGCGGCCGGTGGGTAGAGGGGAAATCCCGAGACGGCCGTTGGGGGGAAGTCCGCGATCCGTCCGAGCAGGCGGATCTCGCGGAGGTCGAGACGAACAGTCAGGACTACGGATCGTTGCTAGCGGGTCGATCCGCCTGGACACATTTATTCGGCCCGACGCCGTGCGTTGTGGCCCGTCCTCCCGGGATCTAGCCCGACTCGGCTCCCACGCGGCGCCTGGGCTTGCCCGACGGATCGGCGCGGGGGGGGGGGGGGCCCCGCTCCCCCCCCCCCGGTGGGGGGGGGGGATTACAGGGAAAAGCGCATGGGGGGTAATAGTATACAACCCCCCCGGTTGTTGATGGGCCCCCC
>CAYPVZ010000472.1:1610-3210 GCA_964414235.1 uncultured Rhodothermales bacterium
CGGCGGGCGGGGCACCAGCTCCGCCCGCCGCTGTGTCGGGGCGAGATGAACGAGAAATGCGATGGTGCGTAAAGAGATACGACCACGCCGTTGTATTCATGGCCCGCCCGCTTGCTGTCGTCCTCGCGTTCTCGATGCTGTCGGGGTGCGGGGGAGACGCGTCCGGCGCTGAGGGGGACGATCCGGCCGTCGAGCGCCCGACGACGCCGACCGACGCCTCGCTTCCCACTGCCGACGTCCGCCCCGGCGCGAGCCTCGACCGCATTCTCGTCGAGCGCCCTGACGACGGTGCCTTCCTCGATGCGCTGCGTCCGCCGCGCGTGCGGCTCACCGAGCCCGTCGAGAACCGGTACGTCGAGGGCCAGGTCGATTCGGTCGTGACGCTGGTCTACGACGGGCTGGGGATCGAGGCGTACGAGGTCACCGGCGGGCGGACGTTCGTTCGTCGGCTGGCCGTGACTGACGGGTCCTACGGGACCGACAGCGGCCTCTCGGTCGGCGAGGCGCGGGATGACCTGGAGGCCGTGCTCGGTCCGCCGGTGGCCGTCGCGGGCGACATCGTGACGTACCAGGACGCGGAGACTGTCGCCGAGCCCGAGCCGCCGCGCGTCGAGATCACGTACGAGCCCGACCTCGACGGCGTCGAGCGGGCCACGCAGATCGTCTGGATCCCGTACCTCGACTGAGCGCTCAACCGAGCGCGGCGTGATCCACCATCAGGCACCGGTTACGGACGTAGGGCAGGCCGGCGGCCTCCGCCAGCTGCTCGGCCTCGTCGGAGTGGACGCCGATCTGGGTCCAGATCACCGGCGTCTCGCCCGTCCGCTCCGTCCGGTCCGCTGCGTCGCGCACGACGGCGGCCACGAACTCGGGCCGCCGGAATACGTCCACGATGTCGATGCGGACGTCGTCGGGGACCGAGAGGAGGTCGGGGTAGGCCGGCTCGCCGAGGATCTCGTCGTGGTTCGGGTTGATCGGGACCATCCGGAAGCCGGCGTCCTGGATGTAGCGCGCGATCCGGTGGCTCGTCTGGAACGCGCGCGGCGAGCACCCGACGACGGCGATGGTGCGGGCCTCGCGGAGGACGGTGGCGATGTCGGGCGAACTCGGCATGGGCGTTGTGGCGTAGGAGCGGCCTACGATCCCTGGCCCCGCGTGGATTCCCCGATCCGCACCCGACCCGCTCCGCCCCCCCCGGCCGCTCCGCTTACAGGTGCGGGCGCTCCCGTCGAACTCGAACTGGCGGACGCGCCGCCCGGCGCGCTGGCCCGTCTCGGGCGCCTGATCCCCGGCGTCGAGGCCGTCGTGCGGTTCGCGTACCGGACGGCTGCGCTGAGCGCCGCCGCGGTCGGGCTCATCGTGCTGGCGCTCGCCACGCACACGCGCAACGGCCCCGCCGAGCTGGCGGTGCTCGCGCTGCTCCTGCTCACGCCGGCCGCCGCCATCGCCCTCGCCGGCTGGACGCTCGCCGACCTCGCCAGCCTGCCCCGCCAGCTCAAGGACGCCGCCCTCGCCGCGACCGGCCGCGAGGCCTCCGGCCCGGTCGAAAAACGAAGCCGGATCGGCCGGCTGGTGCGGTCGCTCTGGGCCATGCGTGGCC
>CAYPVZ010000473.1:0-3208 GCA_964414235.1 uncultured Rhodothermales bacterium
GCAGGCCCGCCTCAAGCACCGCCGGATCCGCCTCGCGCCGGGCCAGCTGGTGACGCCCGCCGCCCGGTCGCTCGCTCGCGAGTGGGACGTGTTCGAGGACGGCGCCGGCTGAGGGCACTCCGAGTGCACGACTCCGAGCTCGAACGATGAGGTTCGACGCTCAGACGTCGAGGATCTGAGCTCGAACGATGGAGCTCGACATTCGGAGTTTGAGGCTCCGAGCTCGAAAGACCGAGCTCCGAACTCGGAACGCCGAGCTCGGAGCTCGGAACGTCGAGCTCCGAACTCGAAACATCGAGCTTCGAACTCGGAACGCCGAGCTCAAAGCTCGGAACGTCGAGCTTCGAGCTCGGATGTCGGGGCTTGGAAGTCGAACCGAGGAGACCCGAGCGTGGGCCTTGAGGCCCAGAGCGCCGATGTCGCCGGGACGGGCGGCGGGCGTCGCCCGTCGGGGGCGGGGCGGGTGATGCCGAGCAGGGTGCAGGTCGTGCCTCGCATCGTGCGACTGGAGATCCGGACCGGCGACCGCGGGAACGGGCTCGCTCGCAGGCGATGGAGCCGGCTATCTTCGCGCTGCCTTCGCCGGTTCACCCACCGCCGCATGACCCTTCGCGCCTGCCTCGCCGCCGCCGCGGCTCTCCTCGTCGCCGCCCCCGTGGGGGCCCAGGGCGTCGGGTCCGAGACCCCGCTTCGGCCGGTCACGAACGCCACGGCCATCACGAACGCCCGCGTGGTCGTCGCCCCGGGCCGCGTGCTCGACCGCGCGACGGTCGTCCTCCGCGACGGGCGCATCGTCGCCGTCGGCCGCGACGCCGCCGTCCCGTTCGACGCCGAGGTCGTCGAGGGCGACTCGCTCACCGTCTACGCCGGCTTCGTCGACGCCTTCTCCGAGGCGGGCGTGCCCAAGCCCGGCGACCCCGAGGACTACCGCGGCGACCGCGGCGACCCGCCGCGCGAGCTGGCGGGCATCGTGCCCGACCGCGACGTCCGGACGCTCTTCGACGCGAGCGACGCCCGGATCGGCCAGCTCCGCAATGCCGGCTTCACGGCCGCCCACATCGCCCCGCGCAACGGCCTGTTCTCGGGCCAGGGCGCCGTCGTCCTGCTCCGCGCGCTCGGCCGCGGTCCCGGCGGGCGCGGCGAGGCCCCCGAGGCGCTCGTCCTCACCGAGCCGATCTCGTTCGTCGCCCGCATGGCGACGGCCCGGCGCGTCTACCCCGGCACGCCGATGGGCGTGCTCGCCGTGATGCGCGAGACGGTCGAGAACGCGCGCCGCCGCGCCGCCGGCCGCGAGGCCTACGACCGCGACGCCGAGGGCGCCGCCCGGCCGCGCTTCGACCCCGTCCTCGACGCCGTGGCCGACGTCCTCGACGGCGACCGCCAGTTCGTGTTCGTCGCCGACGGCTGGCTCGACGGCTTCCGCGCGCTCCGGGCCTCGCAGGAGATGGGCCTGAGCCCCATCCTCGCCGGCATCCCCGACGCCGCGCCGCTCCTCGACAAGCTCCGCGAGGAGGAGATCGCCGTCTTCACCCCGCTCGCCCTGCCCGACTCGGTCAAGGCCGACACGTCCGCCTCGGACAGCACGGCGGTCTACCCCTCGACCACGCCCGGCGGCGTCTCGTTCGTGTCCAACCGGCGGACGCTGACCTACGAGGACCTCGGCGCCGAGACGGCCGCGCTGACCGACCAGAAGCGGGCCGCCGTCGTCCGCGCCGCGCAGAGCCCCCACCGCCTCGCCGAGGCCGACGTCCCGTTCGCCTTCGCCACCGTCGACGGCAAGCCGGCCGCCGTGCACGCAAACCTCCTCCGGATGGTCCGCGCCGGCCTCGCCCCCGACGACGCGCTGGCGGCGCTGACGACGACGCCGGCCCGCCTGCTCGGGCTGGGCCGCGAGCTGGGCACGGTCGAGGTCGGCCGGCTGGCGAACCTCGTCGTCACCGAGGGCGCGTTGTTCACCGACTCGACCCAGATCCGGCACGTGTTCGTCGAGGGCGTCGACTACGAGATCGAGGACGCCGCGAGCCGCCGCCCGGCCGGCGCCAACCCGGACGCCGTCGTGCAGGCCGTCGGGACGTGGGACTTCGAGGTCGTCACGCCGGGCGGCTCGCAGGAGGGCACCTTCGAGATCACCGGCGCGCCCGGCAGCCTCGCGGGCTCCATCACGGCCGACGGCGACACGGACCCGTTCACGAGCGTCTCGCTCGACGGCAACGCGCTCACGATGTCGTTCACCTCGACCGAGATGGGCGCCATCTCGATCACCGGCACCATCGACGGCACCGCGTTCGCGGGCACGGCCTCCGTCGGCTCGATGGGCTCGTTCCCGCTCACGGCCACCCGCCGCCCGAACTAAGCATGCGCCGCCTCCTCTCCCTCGCCCTGCTGGCGGCCGCCGCCAGCGCGACGGCTCAGACGCCGCTCGACCTGCCGCCGGCCTCCGAGCGCGGCAGCGTCCTCCTCACCCACGCCACCGTCCACACGGTCACGCGGGGGACGCTCGACGACACCGACGTCCTCGTCCGCGATGGGCGGATCGCGCAGATCGGGACTGGTCTGGAGGCGCCGCGCGGCGTCCGCGTGATCGACGCGACGGGCCAGCACGTCATGCCCGGCATCATCGACCCGCACAGCCACATCGCGCTGTCGTCGGTGAACGAGGCCTCGAACCCGGTCGTCGCCGAGGTCCAGATGCGCGACGCGCTCGACCCGTCCGACGTCGGCATCTACCGCGCGCTGGCGGGCGGTGTGACGACGATCCACACGCTCCACGGATCGGCCAACCCCATCGGCGGCGAGAGCGAGACGATCAAGCTCCGCTGGGGCACGCTCGACCCCGACGGCCTCCTGTTCGACGGCGCGCCGCGGACGATCAAGTTCGCCCTCGGCGAGAACCCAACCCGCGTCCACGGCCGCAGCGGGATCCGGCCGAGCACGCGGATGGGCGTCGAGCAGGTGATCCGCGAGGCGTTCACCGAGGCGCGGGCCTACCGCGCGGCCCAGGCCGCCGCCGAGGCGGGCCGCCAGCCGCTGCCGCCCTACGACCGCCGCATGGAGACGCTCGCCGACATCATCGACGGTACGGTCCTCGTCCACTGCCACAGCTACCGCGCCGACGAGATCCTGATGCTGATGAACGTCTTCCGCGACTTCGGCATCGAGCGGCTGACGTTCCAGCACGTCAACGAGGGCTTCAAGGTGGCGCCGGAAC
>CAYPVZ010000474.1:0-3206 GCA_964414235.1 uncultured Rhodothermales bacterium
GCCAGCGCGTCGTCGCACGGAAACGGATCGGGCGGCCGTCGAACGTCCACTCGCCGGCCTCGGAGACCACGACGATGTCGCCGTCGCGCTCGACCGTGACGGCGCCCTCGCCAGTCCCGCCGGCTCCCGCATCCGTGCGGATGTCGAGCGAGGCGCGCGTGGCCGCCGCCAGCCGGGCGATGATGGAGGCGGCGGAGTCAGGCATCGGCGCGAGCGGGGACGACGGCGAGCGTGCAGCGGCTGACGCAGATCAGACGATCCGTATCGTCGCGGATCTCGATGCCCCAGACCTGGCTCGTCCGCCCGACGTGGATCGGCGTGCCGGTCGCCGTCAGCGTGCCGCCCTGGACCGACCGGAGGTGGTTCGCGTTGATCTCCTGCCCGAACACGACGAACCCGTCCGGTGCGGCGAGGTAGCCGCCGACGCTGGCGACGGTCTCCGCCAGCGCGACGCTGGCGCCGCCGTGGAGGTAGCCCATCGGCTGGTGGTGCCGCGGCTCGACCGGCATCGTCATCACGACGCGCTCGGCCGAGCCCTCGACGACCTCGATACCGAGCGTGTCGCTGAGGGTCTCGCGGGTCGGGAGGTCGGAGAGGGTCTTGGACATGGTGTAAGGTGCGCGGGACGGGCGGAGTCTACGGTGCTCGCTCCCCTCTCCCCATGCTCGACGCGCTCCGCGACTGGTTCCTCAGCCTCGGCGCCGCCTACGGCGTCGACCCGCTCATCTTCGGAGCCATCTACGTGGGCGCCATTCCGTTCTTCACGGCGTCGGTGGCGTGGCTGGTGCGCAACGCGCGGCGCGGGCGGAGCGTCGTCGTCCCGGCGATGGCAGCCGGGTTCTTCTTCGTCTCGGCGTACCTCTACCTGATCGTCGTCGGGCGGAACGTGCCGGCGTGGGTCTACGGCGCTGTGGCGCTGCTCGTGGCCGGCGGGGCGTGGAGCACCGTCCGCTCGGTCCGGGCGAAGGTGATGGACGCACGGGTCCATGCGCCCCCCCCACCGGATGCCCTCGAGAACTGAGCGGCACCGTCCTCGTCGTCCGCGAGAACAGACCGAATGCGGGGGTGACTAGTGCACGGTATAGCTCAGCCGCAGGCCGATCACCGCGTCGAGCACCTGGCTGAAAAGGCCTTTCACGGGCACCCTCACCGAAACACCGGGGCGAAAGTCTCCCAGTTCGAGATCCGCGACAGCGCCGAGCGACACCTCGCTGTCCTCCTCGGCGGTGAAGTATCTATAGCCAGCGAGTCGGCTGACGCCCCCCACGCCAGCAACCGCCTCCACCTTACCCGCCTCGATAGACGCCTGCACGGCGTAGGCCGTGAACAACAAGGGGCGATCCTCCAACGGGTCATCTGTCCAGAAGGCGAGCGCTGGCGCCAGGAAGGCACGGACGGCAAGCGGTCCCGCTACGTGCCGCCGGGCATCGAGGTGGATGTCGAGCGTGGCCAGATCTGCTATAAACGTGGCCACCTGGTCTCCGCCCATGGCTTCGAACCCCTCAAGTGACGCCTCTTGCGATCTGGAAGAACCGTCCGACACGTCGGTCGCCGTTGGCAGGCGGAGCCCACCCCCCACGACGACGCCCGGATGGAGCGACGTCTCGACGCCAATCCGCAGATTGCCCAGTGCCGCCCCCGTGCGGTCGCGGTCGGGGGCGCCTCCGGGCACCGGCTCGGAGAGTTCGAGCGCAGCGTCGCTGAGCACAGAGACCGCGAATGGGATCTCTGCTGTCAGGCGGAGGGGACCGACGGGTACCGCCGCCTCGGCGGACCATACGGACGTCCAGATCCTGTAGTAATCGTCAGGGTCGGCAGTCGCATCACCGATCCCAATGAGGTACGGCGTATGTGTGGGGTGCTGGACGCGGAGGGCGAGTGCCGTGCCTTCGGTGGGCAGTGGGGACCACGGCGACGGCTGCGCGCTGGCGGCCGACGCCGCCAGCAGGGCGAGGAGCAGCGAGAGACGGCGCATCAATCGGCTCTGTACGTCAGCCGGAGCCCGACGACGCCGTCGACGACCTCGTCGAGGTCGCCGATGATCGGGATGCGGGCGGTCGCGCCGAGCCGGAGGACCGGCCCGAGCCCGACGTCGGCCAGGAGGCCGGCCGAGATCTCGTGGCGCTCGTCCAGGTCGGCCTCGCTCAGGAGGCTGATGCCGCTGAAGCCGACCCCGAACCGGGCCACGCCGCCGCTCACAAACGCCTGGAGGGCATACCCGAGCAACACCTCGGCATCATCACCGAGCACGTCGTCGTCCGTGGCGATGAGGACCTCCGGGGTCAGCCGCGCACGGAGGGCGAGGGTCGGGATCGCGAGCGGTTGGTAGTCGCCCTGCACCATTCCGGCGACCGTCACCACGTCCTCGGTGTAGGCGCCGATCCGCTCGTACTCCGTCAACACCCCGACGAATGGCGCGAGCCCGCCCGCGATATCGTCGGTCGTGGTGAGCGTGGGGATCCGGAGGTAGGCTCCGAGCGCGACCGGAGAGAGCGGAAAGTCGGCCTCGACGCCGAGCTGGACGTTGCCGAGCGCTGCACCCGTTTCAGAGATGTCATCCCCAAAAAGGTCGGTGTCATCGTAGGACACGAGCGCGAACGGGATCTCGCCGACGAGCCGGACGCCGGGCACGATGGGCTGGGCCGTCTCGAACATCCACACCGAGGTCGACGCACCGAACGGATCGTCCCCGTCGAGGAACGGGTGGTCGGCCGTGAGGGAGACGGTGGCGCCGGAGGTCGGGAAGGCCCAGTTCGACGGCTGCGCGCTGGCGACAGAGATCGCCAGCAGGGCGAGGGCGAGAAGACGCATTCAGGAGATCGGGAAGAGGAGCGGCGAAACTAACCACCCACCACCGAAGCTGCCCCTCCCGGGATTCCGAAGCATCGAGCCACATCGATTGCATGATCCGCGAACGAATCGGTTGTGCCGAGGTCGCGGCCCTGCGTGCCGTCGTAGCGAAGGACGGGGACGCGCTCGCGCGTGTGGTCGGAGCCCGGGTACGTCGGGTCGTTGCCGTGGTCGGCCGTGAGCGTGAGAACGGCGCCCTCGGGGAGCGCCGCCTCCAGCGCGGGCAGTGCCGCGTCGAAGGCTTCGAGCGCGCGGGCGTAGCCGGCCGCGTCGCCGCGGTGCCCGTAAAGCTCGTCGAAGTCGACCAGGTTGGTCCAGATGAACGTCGGCGCCCCGCTGGCGGCGGCCTCGCGGAT
>CAYPVZ010000475.1:0-3203 GCA_964414235.1 uncultured Rhodothermales bacterium
CCGTGTAAACAAGGCGCCCGGTCAGAAGTGTAAATGGGGCGCCCGGTCTGAACCCTGGGGCGGTAGAACCCGCCGCTGCAGGCGGACCGAGGGCGTCAGCGTTTTCAGTCGTCTGTAGCGCACCGCTTCCAGCACTCCGGCCTACCTTCGTGCTCTTCGCCCTCGGCCGCTGAGCGGCCCCCTGTTATGTGGCTCGCCAGCGTAATCGCCCGTTCCTTCTTGCTGTCGCTTTTGGCGGCAGCACCGGCCCTCGCGTGCGACCGGTACTACGTACCACCGATTGACTTCTCCCTGGCGAACTACGTCTTCCAGGGCCGGGTCGTCAGTATCACCGTTGACACGACGCTACGAGCCGGTACCTACTACCCGCGCATTGATGGCCCCACAGACCTACGGCCACCGGCGGGGGTGCTCGTCGTTGAGCCCACAGCCGTCGTTCATGCCGTGACCCTCGCTGCGAGGTACACCGTCACCATGTCGTTCGACGGGAGTGAGTGCGAAGGCGTGTTCGCCTCTGCCGACCTCCTGGACTCCCGCTACGAGGTCGGAGACACGATTCTCGTCGTCGCTCAGCCACGCTCCGGGGCGAGTGTGTCCGGAGCGAAGCCCCTCGACGCCGGAGTCACCGGGGTCCTCAGCCCGACGGGTCCACTCGCGGTCGCTGGGCTCACCGCGACACCGTGGACCGTGCCCAACGTCGGTCCTCCCTCGGAGCGCGACCCCCGCTCGGCGATTCAGGCACTTCGAGAACTCCGGACTCGGCTAGATGCCGTGCGGCGTGGTCCCGCCAGCCCGGAAGCCGAGGAGTTGGAGACGACGCTGGGCGAAGCCCATCGCGGGGTCTGGGCTCGCATGGAGTACGAATTGGTGGCGGACCTAGTGGCGCTCCAGGCGGCGGGAGCGGATGAAGTGCGGATCCCGTTGCTCGTCAAGATCCGGGCGTACTGGAGTTGGTGGGCGGGAGACACCCGCGAACGTGAGGCCGACTGCCGCTACTCGGCGTTGGTAGCCCATCACCTCCGCCGCAATAGGTCGGGAGAGCGTCTCCGCCGATACCTCGCCGAGATAGGGCTGCGCCCGTTTCCTCCGCACAACGCCTGCGAAGCGGAGGGGTAGTCCTGCGCCGGACAGTCACGGTGGTGATGTAGCAGCCGGGACGATGGGTAACACTTTAGACCGGGACGATGGGTGACACGGTCGGGGTCGCAGTCTAGGTCTTGAGCTGGTAGTCCCGCTCGTCTCGGTCTCGGTCCGTCGCCCCGCGCTGGCGGTGAGCGCCGCCAGTCGGTCGGGGGCTCGGTGCTCCGGCGGGGAAATCGCGGGGTTCTGCGGATCCTCCCGGGCGGCTCCGCGTGCGTCTGGGCCCCCCGGACTGCTCGTGCGCCTCGCTCTCCTGCTTCTGCTCGCCCTCGGCGCCGCCGCCCGCGCCCAGGACGTCCCGGTCGATACGCTCGCCAACGGCGACCCGGTCGATCTGCCGCCGAACACCGAGCCGTTCGAGGTCGGCGTCTTTCGGACGATCTACGGCATCGAGAGCCCGGCGTTCGTGGTGCCGATGCGCCTCGTCAACCAGACGTCGTACCTCGTCTTCCTGGGGGCGACGCCGGCCATGTGGGCCGGCCACGCGCTGGCGGGCGCCGACCTCGACCCGGCGCTTCGGATGACGGCCACCCAGGCGGTCAACGCCGGCCTCACGATCGCGTTGAAGCGCGGGATCAACCGGCCGAGGCCGTACGCCGTGCTCCGCAACGTCCGAGCGCGTGACCGGCGGCACCAGGACGACGAGGTGTTCGATCCGTACTCGTTCCCGTCCGGTCACACGTCATCGGCGTTCGCCATCGCGACGTCGCTGAGCCTGAGCTACCCCGAGTGGTACGTGATCGCGCCGTCCGCGGCCTGGGCGACCGCGATGGGGCTCACGCGGATCTGGCACGGCGTCCACTACCCGACGGACGTGCTCGTGGGCGCCGCCATCGGGACCGCGTCGGGCGTGGCGGTGCATCTCCTGCTGCCGCGCGTGTTCGGGGAGGAGCGGGACGAGGCCGCCGTCGTGCCGCTCCAGATCGTGATTCCGCTGTGAGCGCCCGCCGCACGTCCGTCACGAGCGGGGCCGAGTGGGAGGGCCGCTATGGCTACCGCCGCGCCGTCCGCATCGGCGACATCGTCGCGGTCGCGGGCACGACGGCACCGGGGCCGGACGCGGGGGCGCAAGCCCGGGCCGCCTTCCGCATCGCGCTCGACGCGCTGGCGGCGCTCGGCGGCCGGCCCGAGGACGTGATCCGTACGCGGATCTTCGTCACCGACATCGGCGAGGCCGACGCGGTCGGGCAGGTCCATGCCGAGGCCTTCGGCGGCCACCCGCCGGCCGCGACGATGGTCGAGGTGGCCGCGCTCCTCGCGCCCGATTTGTTCGTCGAGGTCGAACTCGACGCCGTCGTGCCCCGCGAGCGCGGCGCGTAGCTTCCCCCAGCCCCCCGACCCGGCCATGCTCCCGCTCCTCCACACCGTCGTCCTCGCCCTCCACGTTCTCTTCGCCGCGGCCTGGTTCGGCCTCGGGTTGTCCGTGCCGTCGCTCGCGCGAGCGGCCATGGCGCGCGGGCGCGCGGAAGGGGGCCGCGTGATGGCGTCGATGAACGGCTCCATCGTCCTGTTCTACGTCTGCGCCCTGGCCAACTGGGTCCTCGGCCGGCGGCTCGGCTTCGAGGCCCAGTACGACGCCTGGCCCTACCACACCGCGCTGACGCTCGGGCTCGTGCTCGTCATCATCCAGTTCGCGCTGATCCAGCCGGGCTGGCGGAAGCTCGTCAACGGGACGGGCACGCCGGAGGCCGAAGCCGGCCGCAAGCGGGTCGCCATGGGCATCGGCCTCGGCCACCTCGTCTGGATCGTGACCTTCGTCCTGATGTACGTCGGCCGCGGGGTGATCGGCGGCTAGCGGGCGGCGGCGCGGCGCAGCCGGTCCATGAGCGCGGCGCCGCTGCCGCGCTCGGGCACCGTCTCGGCGTCGATGCGCGCCAGCCCGGCGGCGTCGGCGCGGCGGAAGGCGTCGAACAGGCGCCGCGCGTAGTCCTCGGCGTCGGCGGCGACGGTCGCCAGCGCGTAGCCGGGCGGCGGCTCGGCCAGCCCGATCCACGCCGCGTCGGCCGCGGGCTCGGACTGGCGGACGCTCTCGACCAGCCGGACGCGGGCGCGCGGGGCGTAGT
>CAYPVZ010000476.1:0-3197 GCA_964414235.1 uncultured Rhodothermales bacterium
GACGGAGCGCTGATCGATCCCGTCGCTCTCGATCCGACGAACGGGCAGGCCGTCTTCGTCGCCGACCGCGCGGCCGGCGCCATCGTCCAGTTCACGGCCGAGGGCCGCGTCGCCGGCTCGATTCCCGTACCGGATGTCGACCCTGCTCGGCCCGTCCGCCAATCCCTTCGTGACGGCGCGCGGGGCCGGCCGGTCGCGGTCGCGGCGGCGCCCGACGGGGCGCTCTACGTCGCCGAGGCCGGTCGGGGCGTCGTGCTCCGGCTGGATTCCGAGGGGACCGTCGAGCGTGTGCTCGGGGCGGGCCTCCTCCGCGAGCCCGTCGCGCTGGCGGTCGACGACGACGGGACGCTGTGGGTGGCCGATGCGGGACGAGAGGAGCTGATCTCGTACGATGCCTTCGGAGCGGCGGGCCCGGTGCGGGACGGATCCGCCACGCGCAGACTGGTTGCGGTGGCGGCTGGGTCAGAGGTCGTCGTGGCGGTCGGGGAGGCCGTCGGGCTCGTCTATCGTGGTGAAGTCTCGGAGCCGTTTTTTCAAATCCATGCATTCTCTGGGCGAGGCATCGATTCATACCGAGGCGTTGCGGTCATCGGCGACCAGATGATCCTGCTCCATGCCACGGGTCTTTCGTTCGGGTCCGTGGGTACCGAAGACGTGGATTGAACCGCCCGCGTCGCGCGGCTAGGTTGCGCGGCCCACGACCCCGGCACGCCCCGCCCTTCGCTCCCCCGTCCGCTGCGTCTTTTCGTTCCGCGCCGATGAGGGTGTGCCTGCTCCTCCTGCTCGCGGTCGCCGCCAGCGCGGCGCCGGAGGCGCAGACCGTCCGACGCGACACGTTCGCGCTGGCGCCCGGGCAGACGGCGGCCCGGCTGGCGGCCCGGCCGATCCCCGGCACCGAGGCCGTCGCCGTCTACCGCGACACCGCCTTCGTCGCGCTGGCGGACTCGGCGTACACGCTCGATAGCTCCGGCCTGCTCACGCTCGCCAGCGCAGCGGATACGCTCCGCATAGTCGCCGTTGCCTACCGGGCCGCGCCCATCGTCGGACCCGTCCGCGCGCGCGTGCCGTCGGTCGATTCGCTCCGGGCGCTCTACGCACCGGACACGACGGCTGGCGCACGACGGCCGGTGGCCTCGACCCGCCCGCCGCCTGCGCTCCAGACGCGCGGCTCCATCACGCGCGGCGTCGTCGCCGGCTCCAACCGCGACGTGTCGGTCACCTCGGCGCTGCGGCTGTCGCTCCAGGGTGTCGTCGCGCCCGGCGTCACGCTCCGCGCCGCCCTCACCGACGAGGACACGCCGATCCTCCCCGAGGGCACGACGCGCCAGCTCTCCGATCTCGACCGCGTCTACGTCGAGGTCGACGCCCCCGGCGTCCGCGCGCGCCTCGGCGACGTCGACCTCGCGCTGCCCGGAACGGCGTTCGCGCCGCTGGCGAGGCAGGTGCAGGGCGCCGTCGTCGAGGCCCGGCTGCCGCTGGCGGGCGCGGCGCGCGGGCGCGTGCTGGCGTCGGGTTCGGCCACGCGCGGGCGGTTCCGGAGCCAGGACGTCGTGGCGCTCGAAGGCGTCCAGGGGCCGTACCGGCTCGAAGGCGACGCGGGCGAGGCGTTCGTCCTCGTGGTTCCGGGCAGCGAGCGCGTCTACCTCGACGGCCGCCTCATGACGCGCGGCGCCTCCGCCGACTACACCATCGACTACGGCACGGGCGAGGTCATCTTCACGTCCACCCGGCTCATCACGGCCGAGCGCCGGATTACGGTCGATTTCGAGTACACGGCCGGCGGCTTCACGCGCACGCTCCTCGCCAGCGGCGCCGAGTTCGACATCGGCCCCGAGGCCGACCCGCGGGCGCGCTTCGGGCTGAGGCTTTACCGCGAGGCGGATGCGCTCGGCTCGGTCGCCGACCTCGGCCTGAGCGAGGCCGACCTCGAACGAATCCGCCAGTCGGGCGACACGGAGGTCCTCGTTCCGGGCGCCGTCGCCGTCCCGTTCGACGCCGAGAGCCCGTTCGTCCTCTACACGCGCCGCGACTCGACGGTCGGCGGGCAGAGCGTCTCGGTCTTCGTACCGGCAACACCGGCGGACGCCGAGGTTTTCCGCGTTCGCTTTTCGCGCGTCGGCCTGGGGCAGGGCGACTACCGGCGGGGCGGCGCCGCGCTCAATGGCATCCTGTACGAGTACGTCGGGCCGGGCAACGGCGACTTCGTCCCGTTCCGCATTCTCCCGCGGCCTGCCAGCCGCACGCTCGTCGACCTCCACGGCGCCGTCGACGTGGTGCCTGGCGTCGAGGCCTTCGGCGAGCTGGCGCGGTCGGTGGACGACGGCAACACCCTGTCGGACCTCGGCGCCGACGACGACGGCGCGCTGGCGGGCGAGGTCGGCCTGCGGCTGGCGGGCGTCGAGGCGTTCGGCGGTGCGCTCTCCGGCGAGGTCGTCCGCCGCGACCGCGCCGACGCGTTCCGCCCGCTCGACCGCGTCCGCGACGTCGACTTCAACCGGCGGTGGAACCTCGCGCGCTCGGGGACGCCCTTCGGGAGCGTTCTGGACACGCTCGGCGAGGCCGTCACCGAGGGCGCGCTGCGCTGGGCGGCCGACGCCGCCAGCATCGAGGCGAGCGGCGGGCGGCTCGACCTCGACGGCTTCGCGTCCACCCGCGGCGCGCTGGCGGCGCGTCTCGGCGGCGACCTCCGCCAGCTCACCGTCGAGGGCGCCTATGCTGGAACCGAGGGGGACGGCTTTGTCGCCGAGCAGGTCGGCACCGGCTTCTTTCGCCGCGCGGCGGTCTCGGGCGTCACGACGTGGGGCGTGCTGCGCCCGAGCCTCGGCGCCGAGCACGAGCGCCGCATCCAGGACGGCGGGACGCGCTTCGAGGGCGACGCGCTGACGGCGTCGTACGGCTACGTCGCCGTGCGCCCCGGGCTGGCCGTCGATGTCGGAGGTGTCGAAGGCGGCGCGACGGTCGAGTACCGGCGCGAGTCCGAGCCGCTCGGGCCGACGGGCGAGGAGGCGCTGGCCGACGCCGCGCGGTCGGTCACGGTCGACGCGACCGCGCGCCTCCGCGGCGAGGTCTCCCGCAAGTTCTGGGACACGTTCGTCGAGCCCGTCGTCGTCGCGCCGCTGCTCCACCTGCAGGCGCGCACCGGTTGATGGAGCTTGCGACGTGTGCAGCACGCTTGTCGGACTTTGCTGTGCTTATCG
>CAYPVZ010000477.1:0-3188 GCA_964414235.1 uncultured Rhodothermales bacterium
GGGCGCGTCGGCGCAGGCAGCGAGGGCGACGGTGAGGGCGAGGAGGAGGCGCATGGCGGGGCTGGCGGCGCGCGCCGCCAGGGGAAGGACGCGCTTCTACGCCCGCCCCGCTCGTTGCGGTCCAGTGCGGCCCCGACTTCGGTGCAAGGCCCGATGCAAAACGGGACCACGGTCGCCAGACCACGCCTCCGACAGGAGAGTCGATCCGCTGGGCCGTCCGGAGCAGGGGCCTGGATTCAGGGCGTCCGGCGTTTCCACCTCGCCCGCAAGCGTCGGCGAAAAAGGGCGCGGCCTCCGAGCCGCCGTCAGAAACGCGCTCGGCGGCCGCAGGTGTGCCCTGAAATCGGGTAGGAGGTTCTGGCCGTACCCGTCTGGCGTCTACATCACGGCGCCCCGGATTCGACGGACGGTCCGCTGGGGCGTCCAGGAGCAGGCGGCCGGGTTCGGGTTGTCCGGGGCCTCCGTCTCGGCCTTGCCATCCGACCAGTTTGCGCCCGTGTTGAACGGCGCGTTGCGCGCCACGATGCACTCCGGGCTCGGCCCGAAGACGTGGACCTCGACCCGGTTCATGCCGGGCGCGCGCGGCATCTGGTGGATGTGGAGGAACGGGTGCGTCGCGTTGGCGCCGACGTAGCGCATCGTCCTGTTGTTGACGGTCCCGGTGAACGTGGCGCCGGCATACGTCGTCGACTCGCTCGCCTCGATCGGGTAGCCGAGGTCGTCGATGGTGAGGTTCACCAGGTTGCTCGCATCGTCGCCGCCGCCGCCCTGGGTGGTCGGCTTGTGGTACCACGCGATGATCTCGCCCGCCATCTCGACACCCATGCCGGTGTACCGGTCGATCTCGGACTTCGATCTGGCGTCGTTGAACGACCCGATGCCGGCGACGACCGCCAGCCCGACGATGACGACGCCGAGGACGAGGAGGAGAAGCTGTTGCTGACCCATCGGAAAACAGGGGGGAGGGTTCTAGAATGCGACGGAGGACGTCAGGAAGAGGCCCGCGCCCGGGAGGGCTCCCGTGCGCCGCGGGCCTGCGAGGCTACCAGGAGCAGCCGGCCGGGGTGGCGGGCGCTTCGCCATCGGATGCTCCGTCGGACCACGTGGCCGAGCTTCCGTACTGGTTCGAGCGCGCGACGATGCAGGACGACGAGGGGCCGAAGACGTAGACCTCGACGCGCATGTCCCCGGAGGCCAGGGGGGACGGGTGGATGTGGAAGAACGGGTGCGTGCCATCCTGGACGAGGTAGCGCACGGTCCCGTTGGCCGTCGTCCCGGAGCGGCTCAGGCCCGCGTACGTGTCCGAGCCACTGTTCGTGTACCCGAGGTCGTCGACGGTGGCCGAGGCCAGGCTGGCCGAGTTGGTGCCGCCGCCGCCCTGGGCGGTCGGCTTGTGGTACCACGCGATGAGCTCGCCCGCCATCTCGACGCCCTGGCCTGTGAATCGGTCGACGTCGGATTTCTGCTTGGCATCATTGAACGACGCGATGCCGACGACGACGGCCAGTCCAACGATGACGATGCCCAGGACGAGGAGAAGGAGCTGCTGCTGGCCCATGCCGGAGTAGGGAAATGACGGGGAATCGTTCCGTCAAACGGTATGCCATGACTCCTGTACTCCGGCGATACGCAGCTTCTCGGGTCAAAAACACCGTTAACCCACTCCTGTACACCTCATCCGCCTACTGACGGGAGCACGGCCCGTAACGCTCCCGTTTCATCCTGACCCCGCCGGCCCCGCTGGCGACGTGCGCCGCCAGCGGGGCCGAAGGCTCACTCGCCCGGAATGCCGGGCTCGGTCATGCTCCGGACGTCGAGGACCTCGTCGATCCGCTCGGCCGGGATCAGGTCCATCTCCAGGAGCACCTCGCGGACCGACCGGCCTTCCTTCGCCGCCTTCTTCGCGATGGTCGAGGCCTTGTCGTAGCCGATCTCGGCGTTGAGCGCCGTCGCGATGGCCGGGTTCTTCTCCAGCAGCTCGCGGGCGCGCTCGCGGTTGGCCGTGATGCCCTCCAGGCACCGCTCGCGGAAGGCGTCGAGCACGCCCGAGAGCGCCTCGATCGACTCCAGCATCGCGTGGGCCATCACCGGCATCATCACGTTGAGCTCGAAGTTGCCGTGCTGCCCGCCGACGGTGATCGTGACGGCGTTGCCCATCACGCGCGCGCCGACCATCATCATGGCCTCGCTCATCACCGGGTTCACCTTGCCCGGCATGATCGACGAGCCCGGCTGGATCGCCGGCAGCTGGATCTCCGAGAGGCCGGACGTCGGGCCGGACGAGAGGTGGCGGATGTCGTTGGCGATCTTGACGAGCGACACCGCCAGCGTGTTGAGCGCGCCGGCGGCCGAGACGTAGGCGTCCTTGGCGGCCTGCGCCTCGAAGTGGTTCTCGGCCTCGCGGAACGCGACGCCCGTGATCTCGGAGATCTCGGCGATGGCCGCCTGTGGGACCGCCTCGGGCCGGTTGATGCCGGTCCCGACCGCCGTGCCGCCGAGCGCCATCTCCGCCAGCTCCTCGCTGGCGGCCGTCACGCGCGCGATGCCCTTGCGGACCTGCGCCGCGTAGCCGCCGAACTCCTGCCCGAGGCGGACCGGCGTCGCGTCCATCAGGTGCGTCCGGCCGCTCTTGACGACGTCGTCGAACGCCTCGGCCTTGGCCTCCAGCGCCGCCGCGAACCGCTCCAGCGCCGGCAGCAGGTCGTGCTCGATGCCGACGCGCGCGGCCACGTGCATCGCCGTCGGGATCACGTCGTTCGACGACTGGCCCATGTTGACGTCGTCGTTGGGGTGGACCCCCTTCGAGCCGAGCTCGCCGCCGAGCGCCTGCGTCGCGACGTTCGCGATCACCTCGTTGGCGTTCATGTTGGTCGACGTGCCCGAGCCGGTCTGGAAGATGTCCAGCACGAACTGCGCGTCGAGGTCGCCGTCGCGGACCTGGAGCGCGGCCGCGTCGATGGCGTCGGCCGTCGCGGCGTCGAGCAGGCCGAGTTGCTTGTTGGCGCGGGCAGAGGCGGCCTTGACGGTGCCAAGCGCCTCGACGAAGCGGCGCGGGAAGCGGAGCGACGAGACGGGGAAGTTCTCCTTGGCGCGCTGGGTCTGGGCGCCGTAGAGGGCGTCGGCGGGCACGCGGACCTCGCCGAGGGAGTCGGTTTCGATGCGGACGTCGGACATGACGGTGCGGGGAG
>CAYPVZ010000478.1:0-3171 GCA_964414235.1 uncultured Rhodothermales bacterium
CGTCTGGGCCGACCTCGGCGCTGGCGACGGCCTCCTCACGCGCGCCCTCGCCCGGAGACTCGGCGGCGGCACCGTCGTCGCCGTCGACCGCGCAGCCCCGGCGATCCGCGCATCCGCCGGGGCCGCCATCCGCTCGCTCGCAGGCGACGTCCGCCAGCTCGACGCGCTCCCCGGCTTCCCGGACGCGCTCGACGGCACGCTCTGCGCCAACGTGCTCCACTTCGTCGCCGACCCCGCCGCCATCCTGGCGACTCTGGCGCGGCGCCTCCGGCCAGACGGGCGCGTCGTTGTCGTCGAGTACGACCGGGCGCGGCGCAGTCCCTGGGTCCCCTACCCGCTCTCGTCCGATGCGCTCGACCCGCTGGCGGATCGCGCCGGGCTGTCGAAGCCGGAGGTCGTCGGGCGGCGGCCGTCGCGCTACGGAGGCGAGTTGTACATCGCCGTCTGTTCGCGCCCGTGATGCGCGAGCTCGATGGCTCTCGCCGGCTCTTGGCGAACCGACACGTTTTCGGCCCCTAACCTGCGGCCGGGGCTTGAGCAGCGGCTCCCCCGAGCATCGGATCCTTCGTTTCACAGGGCACACAACGGGCCCTATCGTCTGCAACGGGCGATTTTGTCCAAGCCGGTGGACGCCTCACTCCTCATCTCATGAGGCAGGATAAACGTATGACTTTCAGTTTTTCAGGAACCGTCACGAATAAAAGCGCTTCCGGTCAGCTAGAAGCGCTTCCGCCTTAAAAGAGACAGGGCGAGGACTGGCGAGGAGGCTCGCGGCTCTGCTTTTTGAGGGAGCGTTCGCAGAGCCTCCACGAAACCGCCCGCGTGGTGCCGCCCCTCCCCAGGGGACCAGGCACACCGGACGGACTGCGAGCGCCCCAGCCTCTCCCTGCCATGCCGCGCTCGCTCTTCTCCCCCGCCGACCACCACGACGCCTGCGGCGTCGGCTTCGTGGCCGACATCGCCAACCGGGCCTCCCACGCCATCGTCGAGCAGGGCCTGACGATCCTGGCCCGCCTCGACCACCGCGGCGCCATCGGCGCGGACGGCCAGACGGGCGACGGCTGCGGCGTGACGGTCCAGATGCCGGATTACTTCCTGAGCGCCGTCGCCGCGGAGGCTGGCGTCGAGCTGCCGGCGCTCGGCGACTATGCGCTCGGCCCGGTCTTCCTCCCGGCGGACGACGCCGGGGCCGCGCGCGCCGTCGTCGAGCGCGTGCTCCGCGAGGAGCGGCTGCCGCTGCTCTGGTGGCGCGAGGTCCCCACACACGGCGATATCCTCGGCCCCATCGCCCGCCAGTCGCAGCCCGTCGTGGCCCAGGTCGTCGTCGGCCGACCGGACGGGATCGAGCGGGGCGAGGAGTTCGAACGGGCGCTCTACCTCGCCCGGCGGCGCATGGAGGCCGCGCTGGCGGAGACCGTCGACGGCGGAAACGTCGTCGCGCTCTCGGCCACGACGACCGTCTACAAGGGCATGCTGACGCCGGCCCAGCTGCCGTCCTTCTACCCCGACCTCCGCGACCCGCGCTTCCGGAGCGCGCTCGCGATGGTCCACTCGCGGTTCTCGACGAACACGATGCCGCAGTGGCCCCTCGCGCAGCCCTTCCGCGTGCTCTGCCACAACGGCGAGATCAACACGGTCCTCGGCAACCGCAACAACTGGCGGGCGCGCGAGGCCGCCTTCGCCTCGTCGCGCTTCGGCCGCCGCCTCCGCGACGTGCTCCCGACCGTCTCCGACGGCGACTCGGACTCGAAGTCGCTCGATGGCGCCCTCGAGCTGCTGGTCCACGCCGGCTGGTCGCTGCCGCAGGCCATCATGGCGCTCGTGCCCGAGGCCTGGGAGCACGCGCCCGACATGGACCCTGCGCGGCGGGCCTTCTACGAGACCTTCGCCTGCGCCCAGGAGCCGTGGGACGGCCCGGCCACCCTCCAGTTCACCGACGGCCGCGTCATCGGCGCCATCCTGGACCGGAACGGCCTCCGCCCGTCGCGCTACGTCGTCACGACGGACGGGCGGATCGTGCTCTCGTCCGAGACCGGCGTGCTCGATCTCGACCCGGCGACGGTCGTCGAAAAAGGCCGGCTGGAGCCGGGCAAGATGCTGCTCGTCGACCTGACGGAGGGACGCATCGTGAGCGACCGCGAGGTCAAGGCCGGGCTGGCGACCGACGCGCCCTACGACGCGTGGCTCGCCCGCAACCTCACGCGGCTGGCGGACCTCCCGGACGCCGACACCGAGCCGGCGACCCCGAACGCCGGGCTCGACCTCGACGCGCGCCTCCGCCTCTACGGCTACACGCACGAGGACCTCGGCCTGATCCTCCCGCCGCTGGCGCATGGCAAGGAGGCGCTCGGCTCGATGGGCGACGACACGCCCATGGCCGCGCTCTCCGAGCGCCCGCGCCTCCTCTTCGACCGCTTCCGCCAGCGGTTCGCGCAGGTCACCAACCCGCCGCTCGACGCCATCCGCGAGGAGCTGGTGACGTCGCTCATCACGCACCTCGGCGAGACGCGCAACCTCCTGGAGCCCGGCCCCGAGATGTGCCGCCGTCTCCGCCTCGACCAGCCAATCCTGACGCCCGCCGACCTGGCGCGCGTCCGCGACCTCGGCGAGCGCGACCCGGCCTTCCGCACGGCCACGCTCGACACGACGCTCGCGCCCGGCGAGACGCTCCGCGAGGCGACCGAGCGCCTCGTCGCGGAGGCCGCCGCGGCCGTCGACCGGCACGCGACGATCCTCATCCTCTCCGACTCGGCGGCCGACGCCGAGCGCGCACCGATCCCGTCGCTGCTGGCCGTCGGCGCGGTCCACCATGGGCTGATCCGGCGCGGCGTGCGGGCCTTCTGCGAGCTCGTCGTCGAGACCGGCGAGGCGCGCGAGGTCCACCACATGGCCGCGCTCGTCGGCTACGGCGCCGCCGCCGTCTGCCCGCCGCTGCTGTTCGACGTCGTCCGCCAGCTGGCCGCCGACGGGCACGTCGAGGAAGACCCGGACGAGGCCGTCGCCAACACCATCGACGCGCTCGGGCACGGGCTGCTCAAGGTGCTCTCGAAGATGGGCATCTCGACGCTCCGCAGCTACCAGGGCGCCCAGATCTTCGAGGCCCTCGGCCTGGCCGACGAGGTCGTCGAGGCCGCCTTCGCCGGGACGCCCTCGCGCATCGGCGGCGCCACC
>CAYPVZ010000479.1:0-3169 GCA_964414235.1 uncultured Rhodothermales bacterium
ATGCGGATGCTGGCCGACGCGCTCGCCCCGACGCCCCTGGAAACGACGGCCGCCTACGGGCTCGACCCGGACGCCAAGGAGGCCGTCCTGTTCGCCGTCCTCGCGCACGAGTGGGCCAATGGCGTCCGCACCGGCCTGCCGGCCGTGACCGGCGCCCGCGCTCCGGCCTTCCAGGGCTCGCTGACGTTGCCCTGACGTCCCGCTGGCGACGGCGGCCGCCAGCGGGACGGGCGCAGGCTACATCCCGGCCATCGCCGACGGCGTGATTCGGAGGAAGACCTGCCCGGAGATCGGGAGGTCTCCGTAGACCGGCCGGAGTGCGTCGGGCACGGCGTAGGTCGTGGCCTGGAGCCCGAGCATCGCGTCGAGCCCGCCGACGCGGGCGACGCGCCGGGCGCCGCCGAGCGAGAGCGAGCCGATGGTGTGGACGGCCTCGCCGAGGTCGCCGCCGAGCGCCAGCTCCGTGCCTGCCTTCTGCGTCAGCTCGCCCCGGCTGTAGACGGCCCAGGGGCCACGCTGGAGCGCGGCCTCGGCGAGAAGCGCATGCTGCAGGCCGCCGTGGTGGTCGTCACCGCCCACGTCGTCGTGGTCCTCGACGTGCTCGTTGACGCCCCAGGCCAGCGTCGCCGTGAGGTCGCCATCCGAGACCGGTCGGGCGTAGAGCGCCGATGCCGTCGTTCGCCAGACGTCGACGCCGGGCTCGAGCGCCTCGGGCTCGCGGAGGAAGCCGCGCGAGACCTGGAGCGCCCAGCGGTCCGTCGGGCTCCACGAGAGCCGGGCGGCATAGGAGTCGAAGCGAGCGGGGTCGGGGGTATACCGGTCTTCGTCCGGCTCAGCACCGGTGAAGACCGAGCCGTCGACCTTGACGGGCCCGACGACGAGGCCGGCCGTCGCGACGCCCCAGGCGATGTGGGTCGCGTCCTGCCAGTGGTGCGAGAGCGGCGCGTCGGTGCCGAAGCGGGCGCTGGGGCGGTGCATGAACGCCGTCGGGCCGAGGGCCGGCTCGCCCGGGTAGGCCGCGTAGCCGAACGCCGCGACGCCCTCGCCGAGGCGGGCCGCCAGCGCGACGGACGCCTCCGAGACGAGGTCGTGTGGGTGCTGGCGGTCGACGAGCCGTTCGCCCTCGTACGTCTCGCCGCTCTGGAAAAGGAGCGGGTAGCCGGCGCCGCCCTCGGTGAGCGGGTCGGCCGAGACCATGAGGCGGGCCGTCAGCTGGAGGCGCTCGCCGAGCGGGCGCTGGGCCATGCCCATCAGCCAGTTCGGCGCGTCGAGCGTGGCCGCGTCGCCGCGGCTTCCGGCGTCGAACAGGTCGGCGGCCTTGACGCGCGGGTAGATGGCACCGTGGAGCATGAGGTGCCAGCCGCCGGCCATCGTGTGAGCCATCGCCATCGGGCTGGCGGCGGGCAGCCACGCTGTGCCCGATCCGTCGACCGACATGGGAGCGGCGGGGGTGAGGGCGCTGGCGCCCATCGCCATGGGCGACATGGCGTGGTGGGCGTGGGCCGCCGGGGTGTGCCCGGCGTGGGCGGAGGAATCGGACGGAGCCGAGTGGTGCTGGGCGGCGACGGGCGCCGCCAGCCCGGCCGCGAGGCCGAGCGTGAGGAAGAATCGAGGCATGGGGGGATCGGAGAGCAGGCGCCCGTCGGGCGCCGAGGAACCAGTCCGGCACGGGGCCGGGAGATCGCGCGTCCGCGCGGGCGGACACGGCGGGCGTCACCACCGACGCCCGGGGGCTCTCAGATCAGAAACCGCTGGAGGTCGACGATCATCCGGCTCACCGGGAGGGGTGGCGCGGGCGGCCGCTCGGATGGCTCGGCCCTTTGCTCGGCCGGGACGGCCACCAGCACAGCGACGGCGATGACCGCCACAGCGGGCATCGCCAGCGGAGTGGGAGGGAGGGCCGGCGGCTCGGCCACACAACACGCCGAGGCGCAGTCGTGCGGAAGGCCGTGGGGTGCGGGCATCTCCTCCGGCATGTCCTGCGGCGCCTCGTGACAGGGCGGCATGTCGTCCGTTTCCGGTTCCATCGTGGAGGCGCTGGACGGGGTGGCGTGGGCCGGCATCGCGGCTGCACACGCCGCACTGGCGACGGGCCCCGCCGCGAGGACGAGGACCGCCAGCAGGACGAGGGGGGATGAGCGACGGAAAAACGACACGAGGAGGAGCGCCGACTATCTTCGGGCTCCAACGTACGCGCCCGTTCCATCATGCGCTCCCTGGCCCTCTTCACTGTCGGGTTTCTCCTGTCCGTGACCGCCGCCGCTCAAGACGTCCGGGTCCTTCCCGAGCTCGGCGGTGACCCTGTGGTCCTCGTCGTTCACGGCGGCGCCGGGACCATCACGCGGGCGGCCATGACGGAGGAGGCGGAGCGGGCCGTCCGCGCCGGGCTGGAAGGCGCGCTCCGCGCCGGCCATGCCGAGATCGTGGCCGGGCACGCGCCGCTCGACGCCGTCACTGCGGCCCTCCAGGTCCTCGAAGACGACCCCAACTTCAACGCCGGGCGCGGCGGCGTCTTCGCGGCCGACGGGACCGTCCGCCACGACGCCTCGGTGATGGACGGCCAGTCCGGCTTGGCCGGCGCCTCGACCAACACCCAGCACGTCCGCCACCCGATCCTTCTGGCGCGCCGTGTCATGGAGGCGTCGCCGCACGTGCTCCTCTCGGGCGAGGGCGCCGAGGAGTTCGCACTTGAGCAGGGCCTGGAGCTGGTCTCGAACAGCTTCTTCCAGACCGCGGGTCGGCTCCAGTCGCTGCTGGCGGTGCAGGAGCGCGAGCGGTCCGAGACCGGGCTGGCCGTGCCCGCCCCGGAGCCGTGGCAGATGCACGGGACCGTCGGCGCCGTCGCGCTCTCGGCCGACGGCCACCTCGGCGCCGGCACCTCGACCGGCGGCATGACGAACAAGCGCTGGGGCCGCATCGGCGACAGCCCCATCATCGGCGCCGGCACGTACGCTGCCGACGCGACGTGCGGCGTCTCGGCGACCGGCCACGGCGAGTTCTTCATCCGCCTCGGCGTCGCCCGCGACATCGCGGCGCGGATGGCCTACCTCGGGGAGTCGGTCGGGGACGCGGCAGGCCACGTCGTCCTGACCACGCTCGACGAGGCTGGCGGCACGGGCGGCGTCATCGCGCTCGACGCGCAGGGGACCGTCGCCATGCCGTTCAACAC
>CAYPVZ010000480.1:0-3169 GCA_964414235.1 uncultured Rhodothermales bacterium
TCCCGTACGCCGACCGCCGCGCCCGCCTCGCGGCCGTGCTCGACCGCCGCGCCGTCTTCGACGACGCCGTGGAGGCCTCCGTCCGCGCGATCCTCGACGACGTCCGCCAGCGCGGCGACGCGGCGCTGCTGGACCTGACCGAGCGCTTCGACGGCGTCCGCCCCGCCGCGCTGGCGGTCCCCGCCGACGCGCTCGACGCGGCCCTGGAAGCGCTCGACCCCGCGCTGCGGGCGACGCTGGAGCAGGCCGCCGCCAACGTCCGCCGCTTCCACGAGGCCGAGATGCCGACGTCGTGGACGCGCGACGACGGCGACGGCGTGACGCTCGGCCAGCGGATCTCGCCCGTCGAGCGGGCCGGCCTCTACGTGCCCGCCGGCACGGCGCCGCTCCCGTCGAGCGTGATCATGAACGCCGTGCCCGCCCAGGTCGCGGGCGTCGACGAGATCCACGTCTGCAGCCCGCCCGGCCCGGATGGCCTGCCGCACCCGCTGATCCTCGCCACCGCGCGCCTCCTCGGCCTCGACCACGTCTACGCCGTCGGCGGCGCGCAGGCCGTCGGGGCGCTCGCCTTCGGCACCGAGTCCGTCCCGCGCGTCGACGTCGTGGTGGGGCCGGGCAATGCCTACGTCGCGACGGCCAAGAAGCTCGTCGTCGGCCAGGTCGGCATCGACTCCGTCGCCGGCCCGTCCGAGGTCGTCGTCCTGGCGGACGCGCACGCGGACCCGACGTTCGCCGCGGCCGACCTCCTCGCGCAGGCCGAGCACGACGCCCGCGCCAGCGCCGTCCTCGTCACGCCGTCCGCCGCGCTCGCCGAGGCGGTGCAGGCCGAGGTCGAGCGCCTCGTCGCCACGCTGCCCCGCGCCGACGTGCTCCGCCAGTCGCTGCCGGCCTACGGCGCCGCCATCGTCACCGAGACCATGGCCGAGGCCGTCGCCTGCGTCGACGAGCTGGCCCCGGAGCACCTCGTCATCCTCTCCGACGACGCGGACGCGCTCTGGGCGCAGGTCCGCCACGCCGGCGCCGTCTTCCTCGGCCCGACCTCGCCCGAGCCCGTCGGCGACTACTTCGCCGGGCCCAACCACGTGCTCCCGACGGGCGGCACGGCGCGCTTCGCATCGGCCCTCGGCGTTGGCGTCTTCCTGCGCCGCCAGTCCGTCGTCCGGTATTCCGAAAAACGGCTCCGCCAGTCCGGCGAGGCCATCGCGCGCTTCGCCGAGGCCGAGCACCTCGACGCCCACGCCCTCGCCGTCCGCGTCCGCCTCGACGCACTCTAAGCCCATGGCCGCCCCGACCCACCTCGTCCGCCCCGAGATCCGCGGGGAACGCGCCTACCGCGTGCCGACGACGCTCGACGTGTCGGCCAAGGTGGACCAGAACGAGAGCCCGTACGACCTCCCGGCCGACCTCAAGCGCCGCGCGCTCGACGCCTTCGAGGCCACGCCGTGGAATCGCTACCCCGACGACCGGCCGCACCGGCTGGTCCGCGCCATCGAGGCGCGCGAGGGGCTGCCCGCCGGCTCCGTCATCGTCGGCCGCGGGTCGAACGAGATCACGCACACGCTGGGGCTCTGCTTCCTGGACAAGGGGACGCCGGTCGTGCTCCCCAGCCCGATGTTCTCGCTCTTCGCCAGCGTGGCCCGGATGCACGGCGCCGACGTGGTCGACGTCCCCGCCGAGGCGGACCTGACGCACGACGCCGACGCCATCCTGACCGCCGCGCGGGAGGCGAACGCGCCGCTGACCATCGTCGTCACGCCGAACAACCCGACGGGCCAGACGCTCTCGCCGGCCGACCTCGACCGGCTGGCGGCCGGCGTCCCCGGCGTGCTCGTCGTCGACGAGGCCTACCACGAGTTCGTCGAGGGCGAGACGGCGACGGCGCTGCTCAAGCGGCACGACAACGTGCTCGTGCTGCGGACGTTCTCGAAGGCGTTCGGCATGGCCGGCGTCCGCCTCGGCGTGCTGATGGGCCACCCGGAGCTGATCGCCGAGATCGAGAAGTCGCGTGTGCCGTTCCTCGTCGGCCGGCTGGGCGAGGAGGTCGGGCTGGCGATCCTGGAGCGGCCGGAGCTCCTCGCCGAGCGCGTCGCCGAGCTGAAGGCCGAGCGCGAGGCGCTCGAAGCCGACCTCGCCGGCTTCGACGGCGTCGAGATCCTCCGCGGCGCGGCGAACTTCTTCCTGCTCCGCACGCCGCTCGACGCGAAGGACCTCCAGGGCCGCCTCGCCGAGCGCGGCGTCCTCGTCCGCGACGTGACGGGCTACCCTCAACTGGCGCCCCAGAATGGGGCACCCGGCTGGGTCCGCATCTCCGTCGGCGCGCCCGACGAGAACCGCCAGATCCGCGCCGCGCTGGCGGACGTGCTCGGCGTCTCCGTGTGACGGCCCGCCTCTCCTGATTCCGATCTCTGACCCATGACGTTCCTCGACGACCTCCGCTGGCGCGGCCTCATCTACGACGAGACGCCCGACCTGGCCGACCACCTCGCCGAGGGCTCGCGCACGGCCTACATCGGCTTCGACCCGACGGCCGACAGCCTCCACGTCGGGTCGTTCCTCCAGATCCTCGCGCTCCGGCGGTTCCAGCAGCACGGCCACACGCCGGTCGCGCTCGTCGGCGGCGGCACCGGGCTCATCGGCGACCCGTCGGGCAAGAAGGCCGAGCGGCAGCTGCTCACGCGCGAGCAGGTCGAGGCCAACGCCGACGGCATCCGCCAGCAGCTCGAACGGTTCCTCGACTTCGACGGCCCGACGGGCGCCAGGATGGCGAACAACGCCGACTGGCTCACCCAGATCTCGCTGACGGACTTCCTCCGCGACGTCGGCAAGCACTTCACGGTGCAGCAGATGACGGCGCGCGAGTCGGTCAAGCGCCGCCTCGAAAGCGAAGTCGGCCTGTCGTTTACGGAGTTCAGCTATCAGCTCCTCCAGGCCTACGACTTCCTCCACCTCCACGAGCAGCTCGGCTGCACGGTCCAGATCGGCGGGTCCGACCAGTGGGGCAACATCACGGCCGGCACCGACCTCGTCCGCCGCTCGGGCGGCAAGGCGCACGGGCTCGTCCAGCCGCTCGTCACGAACGCGGCCGGCACCAAGTTCGGCAAGACCGAGTCCGGCACCGTCTGGCTCGACGCCGAGCGAACCTCGCCGTACCGGTTCTACCAGTTCTGGC
>CAYPVZ010000481.1:0-3153 GCA_964414235.1 uncultured Rhodothermales bacterium
ACCACCATCCACGAGGCCCACCGCGCCTACTGGTTCTACGCGCGCCACCAGTCGGCCGCGCTCGACCTGGAGATCCTCGCCCAGGCCCTCCTCGGCCACGACGCGGCCTGAGCCGCCCGGACCGACGGCAACCCCGCCACGGACGCCGGAGTACGCTCCCGCCACGTCCCGACCTCGCCGTCCCCGAAGCGGTAGCTTGTCCGCATGGCCCATCTCCTCGACTTCGAGAAGCCCCTCGCCGACCTCGAAGCGAAGCTCTCCGAGCTCCGCGCCTTCGAGGCCTAGGACGGCTCCGTCGACCTCTCCGCACAGATCGTCGCGCTCGAAACGCGCGTCGAGACGCTCCGCCAGTCGATCTACCACGGCCTCACCCGGTGGCAGCGCGTCCAGCTGGCGCGCCACCCCGAACGGCCCTACACCCTCGACTACGTCGGCGCGCTGACCTCCGGCTTCGTCGAGCTCCACGGCGACCGGCTCTTCGCCGACGACCAGGCGCTCGTCGGCGGCCCGGCCACGCTGCGCGGCTCCCGCTTCGGCTCGCGCGACCGCACCGTCATGGTCCTCGGCCACCAGAAGGGCCGCGACACCAAGCAGCGCAAGGAGCGCCGCTTCGGCATGCCGAACCCGGAGGGCTACCGCAAGGCCAAGCGCCTCATGGAGATGGCCGCCAAGTTCGGCAAGCCCATCGTGACCTTCCTCGACACGCCGGGCGCCTACCCCGGCCTCGAAGCCGAGGAGCGCGGGCAGGCCGAGGCCATCGCCCGCAACCTGCTCGTCATGGCGCGCCTGCCGGTCCCCATCGTCGTCGTCGTCATCGGCGAGGGCGCCTCCGGCGGGGCCCTCGGCATCGGCGTCGGCGACCGCGTGCTGATGCTGGAGAACGCCTGGTACTCGGTCATCTCGCCCGAGTCCTGCTCCTCCATCCTCTGGCGCTCCTGGGACCACAAGGAGGACGCCGCGCGCGCGCTCAAGCTGACTGCGCCCGACCTCATCCAGCACGGCATCATCGACGAGATCATCCCCGAGCCCACCGGCGGCGCCCACCGCGACCCCACGGCGACGTTCGAGGCCGCCGGCGCCGCCATCGTGCGCCACCTGGACGCGCTGGAGACGCTCCCCACCGACGAGCTGCTGGCGGAACGCCTCGCCAAGTTCGACGCGATGGGCTCCTTCGTCGAAGCCTAGCCCGCCGGCCCGCTGGCGGACGTCGCCAGCGGCAGTCCACTACCCGCCGATCAGGATCATCGGCCGGTTCTCTGTCGCCGCCAGCACGTCCATCCCGGCGTGCGCGGCGTGCTTGCCGGCGAGCGCCTGGCGGACGAGCGCCAGCACCTCGGCGTCCGTCGCGCCCGCGCGGAGCGCGTCACGCAGGCTCACCTCGCGGCGCCCGAACAGGCACACCTTGAGCGCCCCGTCGGCCGTGATGCGGAGCCGGTTGCAGCCGGCGCAGAACGGGGCCGTCATGCTCGCCACGAAGCCCACGCGGCCCCGCCAGCCCGGCCGGGCGTACGTCTGCGCCGTCGAGCTGGCGTCGTCGGCAAGGCGCGTGAGCGGACCGTGGACGTCCTCGATGCGCGCCCGCGTCTCGGCGTAGGGCACCAGCTCGGAGCGCTCCCACCCGTTCCCGTCGAACGGCATCACCTCGATGAAGCGGACCTCGATGGGCTCGCGCGCCGCCCACGCCGCGAAGTCCGCCGCCTCGTCCTCGTTCACGCCGCGCAGCGCGACCACGTTGACCTTGAGGCTCCGCCCGTCGCTCCCGTAGCCCAGCGCGAGGGCCGCGTCGAGGGCCCCGAGGACGCGGTCGAGACCCGGGCGGCGGGTGATGTCGAGAAACCGGTCGGCGCGGAGCGTGTCGAGCGACACCGTCAGGTCGGTGAGGCCGGCCTCGGCGAGGGCGGGCAGGCGGTCCTTCAGGAGCAGCCCGTTCGTGGTCATCGCCAGCTGGCGGAGCCCGTCGAGGCGGCCGAGGCGCGCGGCGACGTCGCCGGCGTCCTTGCGCGCCAGCGGCTCCCCGCCCGTCAGCCGGATCTTGTCCACCCCGGCGCCGACGAGCAGCGCCGCCAGCCGCCCGATCTCGTCCGTCGCGAGCATCTGCGCCGTCGGCGTCACCGGCAGGCCCTCGGCCGGCATGCAGTAGACGCAGCGCAGGGTGCACCGCTCGGTCAGCCCGAGGCGGAGCGTCGTGTGGCGCCGGCCGAAGCGGTCCGCCAGCGCGCTCACTCGTCCTTGCGGAACACGATCCGCGCCAGCGCCACGGCCACGCCCACCGCGACGCCCGCCAGGAGCATCACGACGTACCAGTTGGTCGAACCGAACTCCACCGCGTCCATGCCGCAGGATACGCCCGTCTCCCGACCCGTATCCCGCCCGAACGGGGCCACTCCCCGCCCCTCTCGGTCCCCTCCCGGACGCCCCGCTGCCCCTACCGACCTCTCCGCCACCACGACCGGCCTCTCCGTCGGCACTACGAGGCGCTCCGTTGACACTACGGCAGACTCCGCTGACATTACGGCAGACTCCGCCAGCGATACGAGCCGCCCCGCCGAGACTACGGCAGAGTCCGCGGGCACTACGACACACTCCGCTGACACTACGGCAGACTCCGCCGGCACAACGGACCCCTTCCCCTCCCCTGCAGCCCCCTCCGCGCGCGACGCGCTAGCGGAAGGCCTCCACGAACACCACGTCGCTGTCGGCGCGGTCCTGCTGCGAGAGGAGGAAGCGCGCGCCGTCGGGGAAGACGCCCAGGCCGGAGTCCTCGGGCACGTCCGGCACGGCCGCCAGCCGCTGGCGGCGCCCGTCGACGCTGAGCCGCACGATGGACGCCGCCCGGTCGTAGCGCCGCTCCAGCACGTACACCGCGTCCCCCACGACGGCCCAGTTGGCCCAGTCGGCCGGCGAGAGGTTCACCGGCAGCCGCTCGGCGCGGACGTCGCGGATCTCCCCGCCCTCGACCGGCAGCCGCCACAACCCGCGCGTGTCCGGGCGGATGACGAGCAGCCCGCCGCCCGGCGCCTCGGCCGCCGCCACGCCGCCGTTGACGGTCACCGCCTCGGGGTGCCCCCCGGACGACGCCACGCGGTAGATCTGCCAGCGCTCGCCCCGGTCCGAGGCGAAGTAGATCCACTGCCCGTCGCGCGACCACGTCGG
>CAYPVZ010000482.1:0-3144 GCA_964414235.1 uncultured Rhodothermales bacterium
GTGGAGGCCGTCGAGGACCTCGTGTTCTTCTCGCTGGCGCTGCCGGCCGCCATCCTCCTCTCGCAGGCCGACGAGGCGACGGCCCTCCAGCGCGTGACGACGTCGCCCGCGCGCCAGCTCGACGACCCCGTGCTGATCGGGCTGGCGGTCGTCGGCGGAGTCACCCTCTTCGTGATGGCCGTCGGGCGCCTCGCGCTGCGCGGCCACCTCGGGCCCGCGTGGCGCCGCCGCGGCCTCCGCACCGCCGCCCGTCTCCGCCGGCCGCTCCGGAAGACGTGGGCCGACGTCCGCCACGTGCTGGCGCTGGTCGCACGGCGCGGCAAGAGCCGGTTCGCGATCTCGCTGACGCTGACGGCCTTCCAGTGGATCTCGCGCTACTCCATCGCCACGCTCGTCATCGTGCTGCTGAGCGGCCCGTTCCGGCCGTACCTGTTCTGGCTCCTCTCGTGGGCCACCTACGCCGTCTCGTCGGCCGTGCCGACGCCGGGCGCGGCGGGCGCGGCCGAGGCCACGTTCTACGTCCTCCACGCCCCGTTCGTCGAGGCCGAGCGGCTGGTCGTGGCGACGGCGGCGTGGCGGCTGCTCATGTTCTACGTCCCGGCGCTCGTGGCGACGGCCGTCTTCCCGGCCATCGGCGCGGTCGAGCGGCGGGCGGGGCGCGCGGCGACGCCCGAGGAGGCCCGCGGCGACGGGCTGGCGCTCGACCTCGGCGCGGCCGACCTCGTCGAGCACCGCCGCCCCGTCGAGCGCTGACGCCCGCCCTCGGCGAAGGCCGGGCGGAGAATGGCGGGGGGCGGCCGGGGACGGAAGGGCTCCCGGTAGCTTGGCGCTTTCCCGATTCCCTCCGCACGACATGGCCGACGCCCCCTTCCTCAACTACATCGGCGGCGAGTGGGTCGCCGCCGCCTCCGGCGAGACCTTCGAGAGCCGCAACCCGGCCGACGCGACCGACATGATCGGCGCCTTCCCGCAGAGCAGCGCCGACGACGTCGCCCGCGCCGTCGCCGCCGCCAAGGAGGCCTTCCAGAGCTGGCGGCTGATGCCGGCGCCCAAGCGCGGCGAGATCCTCAAGCGCGTCGGCGACCTGCTGACCGAGCGCAAGAGCGAGATCGCGCGGGCGATGACGCGCGAAATGGGCAAGCCGTTCTTCGAGACCAAGGGCGACGTCCAGGAGGCCATCGACACGGCCTACTACGCCATGACGATGGGCCGCCAGCTCTTCGGCCACACGGTCCCGTCGGAGATGAACAACAAGTTCAACATGACGGTCCGGCGCCCGCTCGGCGTGTGCGGCCTCATCACGGCCTGGAACTTCCCCGTGGCCGTCCCGACGTGGAAGATGTTCCCCGCCATCCTGAGCGGCAACACGGTCGTCTTCAAGCCCTCCGAGGACGCCCCGCACTCGGGCGCGCTGCTCGTGCAGGTGATGGAGGACGCCGGCGTGCCCAAGGGCGTCGTCAACCTCGTGCAGGGCGCCGGCCCGACGGGGCAGGCCATCGTGGAGCACCCGGACGTGGCGGCCATCTCGTTCACGGGCTCGTCCGAGACCGGCGCGAAGATCGCGGCGACGGCCGCGGCCCGGCACGCCCGCGTCTCGCTGGAGATGGGCGGCAAGAACCCGGCCATCGTCATGGAGGACGCCGACCTCGACCTCGCCATGGAGGGCCTCATCTGGGGCGCCTACGGCACGACCGGCCAGCGCTGCACGGCGACCTCGCGCCTCATCGTGCACGAGGACGTCCACGACGAGCTGGTGGCGCGCGTCAAGGCCAAGGCCTCCGAGCTGCGCCTCGGCTACGGCAACGACGACGACACCGACATGGGCCCGCTCATCAACCAGAAGGCCCTCGACAAGGTGACGGCCTACATGGACGTGGCCCGCGAGGACGGCGCCACCATCGCCATGGGCGGCGAGCGCGCCACCGGCGACGGCCTCGACGACGGCTTCTTCTTCCAGCCGACGCTCTTCACCGACGTGACCCGTGACATGCGCGTCGCCCGCGAGGAGATCTTCGGGCCGGTTCTCTCCGTGATCAAGGTCTCGTCCTTCGACGAAGCGATCTCCATCGCCAACGACGTCGCCTACGGGCTCTCGTCGGCCGTCTACACGAGCGACATCGCGCGGGCCTTCCGCGCGCTCCGCGACATCGACGCCGGCATCACCTACATCAACGGCCCGACCATCGGCGCCGAGGCGCACATGAGCTTCGGCGGCGTCAAGGCCACCGGCAACGGCCACCGCGAGGGCGGCTGGGAGGTCTACGGCTTCTACACCGAGACCAAGACCTGCTACGTCGACTTCTCGGGCGGACTCCAGCGCGCCCAGATCGACAACTACGACGACTAGCGTCGTCCGACCGAAGACGGAGGACCGGGCCTCTTCCCCCGCCCCGCTGGCGCCCGTCGCCAGCGGGGCGGTGTCGTGTACGGACCCGGCGGGGCGTGGGGGGGGCCCCCCCCCGGGGGGGGCGGCGGGTCCGGGGCCGGGGGGGGGGGGGGCGGGGGGCCTGTTTTGTCGGAGACCAGGGGCTGTTCTGCTGGAGAGTAGGCCCTGTCCTGCTGGAGAGCAGGGGCTGTTCATCGGTCGAACAGGGCCTGCTCTGGGATGGAGGCGCGGCGGCTCGGAGGGCGAGGCGCCGGGGGTCGGGGCTCAGGAGACGGTGAGGACGTCCCCGAGGGTGCCTGTGCGGAGGTCCTGACCGAAGGTGGCGCGGACCTCCATGTGGTAGCTCCCGGCCGAGAGATCCGCCGGCACCTGGAAGAGGAGCGACGACGGCTGGATGGTGGCCACGGTGGCGACGCGGACGGCCTCGGCGCGTCGCTTCGGGACGAGGAAGACGCCCTGAGCCTCGTCGGCGGGGTCGAAGGCGAGGAGCTGGCCGGTGAGCTGGCCGAGGCCGCCCGGCGTGAGCGAGGCGTTGCGGGTGCCCGTGTTGTGGTCGATGTAGTCGCGGGGGCTCGGGCGCCGCCGGCCGGGCTCGACCTTCTGCACGGAGACGCGCCGGAAGGCCCGCCGGAGCGCCGGGCCGGGGCGGACCGTCGGGAGCATCTCGTGGCGGGCCGTATCGAACCGGTCGGCGGGCCCGTCGAAGGTGCCGCGGACGCGGGCGCCGTAGATCGCCAGCGGCAGGCTCACGTGGTAGC